>DATGJE010000137.1:0-9613 GCA_035295305.1 Candidatus Acidiferrales bacterium
GGCAGATATCGCGACGCAAGTAAGCAACGGGCTTCTCGGCGTAACGAAAAGCGAGCTGCGCGAATCCGACCGCACCGTTCCGATCCGCGTGCGTTTTCCTGATTCCTTCCGCTTCAATTACGACAACGTGCTGCAGTTCCCGATTCTTACGCCGTCGAAACAGACCGTGCAGCTTTCCTCCGTCGCGAAGGTGCAACGAGTGCAGGGCGAGAGCGCGCTGGAACGCGAAAATCAACGATTGATGATTTCCATGACCGGGCAACTCGAGAATCGAGACTTGGGCAGCGTGGTGAATGACGTGAAGGACGTGATGAACAAAGTGCAGCTTCCGGTCGGTTATACATATGAAATCGGCGGACAATACGAAAGCCAGCAGAGCGCATTTCACGATTTGCTGTATGTGCTGTTCTTGGCGCTTGGAGCCATCTTTATTGTGCTGGTGGTTCAGTTCCGTTCCTTCGCGCCGTCGCTCATCATCATTTCAGCCGCGCCGCTGTCGCTGGTCGGTGTGTTTGCAATGCTGCTGGTGACGCACACGGCGCTGAATGTTTCGTCCTTCATGGGCATCATTTTGATGGTGGGATTGGTGGTAAAAAACGGCATCATCCTCTTTGAATATGTGCACAAGCTCTGGGAAGAGGACAAAATGCCGCTTTTTGAAGCGTTGGTTCAGGCCGGCAAAATCCGTATCCGGCCGATCTTGATGACGACGCTTGCCACACTGTTTGGCTTGTTGCCTCTGGCGCTCGGCCTTGGCTCCGGTGCGGAACTGCAGAAGCCGTTGGCGCTCGCGGTTATTGGCGGACTTTTCCTTTCGACCTTCATCACGCTGCTGATCATGCCCGTATTGTTTTCGCTGCTGCAAAATAAATCCGAAGCGTAGAATGGCTTGGACATGAATCCTGTTCGATTCCTCCCATTCCTGTGCATGGCTTCGGTTCTTACTCTGCCTATTCACGCGCAAGAGAAGCGAAAAATAATCATTGATCAGGACGCGCGAGGACCCGCGACGACTGACCAACAGGCAATTCTGGCGCTGATTCAATCCCCGCAGACGGAAGTGCTGGGCATCACGGTCGTCACGGGCGATCAGTGGCGCGATGAAGAAGTGGCGCACACGCTCCGCATGCTCGAAATCATCGGCCGCACGGACATTCCCGTCGTTCCTGGCGCGGTGTTTCAGCTGGACAACAGCAAGGAATTCATCGCGCGGTGGGAAAAGCTCTACGGCAAAGTCGTTTATCAGGGTGCATGGAATTGGGGCAAAGTCCACGGACCGTTTGACATTCCGCCGCTTGTGGAAGGCGCGACCACGACAAAAGCCGCCAATGAAGATGCGGCCAACTTCATGATTCGCATGGTGCATCGCTATCCGCATCAGGTGACGATCTACGAAGGCGGCCCTTTGACCGATCTTGCGCTCGCCATTACCATCGACCCGCAATTCGCAGAGCTTGCGCGCGAATTGATCGTCATGGGCGGGAGCATCGACCCTCAAACAAACGATCCTGAATTTCGCATGAACCCGCGCCGCGAATTCAATTTCTGGATGGATCCGGAGGCAACGCACGCCGTCCTGCACGCGCACTGGCCGCGGATCGTGGATACGCCCGTGGACATTTCCATCAAGACGCGGCTCACAAAGGAAATGATCGCGGAAATCGCAAAGACAAACACGCCCGTCGCGCAGTACATCGCGAAATATGCCAACTCCGAATACATGTGGGACGAACTTGCGGCCGTTGCCTGGCTCGACCCCACGATTATTACGCGTACGGAAAAGCTTTATCTCGACGTTTCGATCGACCAGGGGGCCAGTTACGGCGATACGCTCGCTTGGGAGCCTGGAAATAATCCGGGAATAGGCGAGCAGCTTGTAATTGTCAACGTCGACCTGGACAGATCCAAGTTCGAGAACGAATTTATTGATTTGATGACGCGGCTAACGCCGCAAAGTCACCTTCCGGGCGACCATCATCCTTCCCTTCCGTAGAATCCCGCAGAGAATCGCCGAACCCGGCGCGGCGAAAATATGCTGTAATCTGTTTCGGCTTGACTCTTAAAGCATCGAGACTTATAAGCAGCACATTCTTCGATCGCGCCGAAGAAATGTTGCAGATGCAAAATGGAAAGAAGGAATGGCTATGGGTGATGTAGCGGAGGTCGTCGGAATCGGCAGTTGCACGGTGGATTTTTTCGCCATCGTGCCGCGGCTGCTTGGGCCCGAGGAAAAAATCAATGCCACGCGGCTGGAAATTCACGCGGGCGGCGTTACCGCAAACAATCTGACTCAGGTAGCGCGGCTCGGGGTGAAGTCCGGGTGGCTTGGCTTGATCGGCGATGACGACAACGGGCGACTCATTCAAAAAGCCTTCGTTGACGACGGAATGGATTTGTCGGGAATCGAAATCGTCAAAGGCGAGCTTTCATCGCTAACATGGATTCCCGTGGATGTGGCGGGGGAACGCTGCATCTACATGTTTCCAAACGTCACCGGCAAAATTAGCGTGCATCAGGTGCACACGCACTTCGCCTCGAATATCAAAAAGGCCAAGCACTTTCACACGGAGGCTTCGCAGCTTCCCTTAACTCCCGTGCGCGAAGCGATGCAGGTGGCGCGCGATGCGGGCGTGCGCGTGCTTCTCGATCTGGACGTGTCCCCCAGCTTTTTGTGCCAGGCAAACCTTGGCACGCAGGAAGAACTAACCCTGGGACTGAAATCAGTTGACGTGCTAAAGCCGTGCAAAGCGGCCGCGTTGGAATTGACCGGCGAAGACGATTACGAGCGCATGGCGCGCAAGCTGTTGACGATGGGACCGAAGCTCGTTGCCATTACCATGGGCGCGAATGGCTGCATCATCGCCAGCAAGGACAAGGTCGTTCATGTGCCAGCCTTCGCCGTGAAGGTGGTGGATACGACCGGCGCGGGCGACGCCTTCATGGGCGGCCTTTCCTACGGACTGCTGCGGGGTTGGGATTTCGAACACGTGGGAGCATTCGCTAACGCTTGTGCTGCGCTGTGTTGCACGAAAGTCGGCGCGCGCGCGATGGCCAAGCGCGACGACGTGATCGCGTTACTTGGCTCGCAGCGCCCTGCTCTTGTTGCGGGGTTGTAGTTTTAACGCTAAAGACATGGGGCCCGGTCTCTGCGACCGTTGGGGAAGGGGCAAGATGTTCACTCCTCACACTTTTTCGACCGCACTGCTGATGATCATCACCAGCGCCATTTGCTGGGGCTCGTGGGCCAATACCTACAAAGGCGTGAAGAACTACCGTTTTGAACTCTTCTATTGGGATTACGCCATTGGCATTTTCCTGATTTCTCTGATCCTCGCATTCACCATGGGCAGCATGCACGGCGGAGCATCGAGCTTCGTTGTGAATCTCGAAACTGCGGATCGCGGAAATATGATCTATGCGCTGATCGGCGGCGCGATTTTCAACTTGGCCAATGTGCTGTTGGTCGCGGGAATTGACATGGCCGGCATGGCCTTTGCGTTTCCCGTATCGATTGGAATTGCGTTGGTCGTGGGCGTAGTGTTGAGTTACTTACTGCAGCCGAGAGGAAATGCGGCGTTGCTCGCGCTGGGCGTCGTCTTCGCCTTGATCGCGGTGATTATGGACGGCAAGGCGTACGGGGCTCTCGGTACGGGAGGAAAAGTTGTTTCGCGCAAGAGTGTTGTGGTGTGCATTGTGTCTGGCATCCTGATGGGACTGTGGGCGCCGTTTATGACGCATGCCATGACGGCAGGCACTGTGCTCGGACCCTATACGACGTCTGTGTTTTTCACGCTCGGCGCGCTGCTTTCGTGCTTCATTTTCAATGTGTACCTGATGCGGAGGCCGCTGGTCGGCGAGCCGGTCGGAATGGGTGGCTTTTTTCGAGCGCCGCCTAGCGGCCACGTGCTCGGGCTTGCCGGGGGCTTCGTCTGGGGAGTCGGAACCGTTTTTAACCTGGTGGCGGCAAGCTTCACGGGCGTGGCAATTTCTTATGCCATCGGCCAATCGTCGCCAATGGTCGCGGCGCTGTGGGGCGTGTTCGCGTGGCACGAATTTCGCGGAGCGAACGGCAGAGCGAAGGCTTATCTGGCGCTTATGTTTCTGTTTTACGTATTAGCAATTGTGAGCATCGCGCGGGCGAATACGGCGGGCTGACGTTCTGTCAAGACCGGTGGCTATCAAACAGAAAATGCGACTCTTAGGTCCGGAGTCCTTGCTTCCCGCCCCATACAGTGCTATTTTCGACCTTCCCTAGAAGGCCTAGCTCTCTTGATGGATTCCCTGACCACATTTCAGCCAGAACCCGGCGGTCGCGATGGCGATGGAACGGCGCGACGCGCGGCGCAGCCTCAGTCGCGACCTAAACTGGGCGACAACGTTGTCTATTGGCGCGTCGAAGGTAGTCTGCTCAACCTGACCGCCGTGCGTCCCGTGGCTTTTTTTGCATGGAACGCGCAGAGCTTTCTCGAACGATGGGCACGGCGCAGCGGCATGTTTACGTTGGCGCTGGCGCGTCCCGTCCTCTACCTGACGAATCGCGCGTTCGCCACGCGCTTGCTGCACACGGTCTTGCGCGGTGTAAGCCGCGACCGGCTTGACCTGCTCGGCGAAGAGTATTTTCACTATCTCCTGAAACCCACGCTGAAGCAGCAGGGCGTCGACGAACTGAAGAAAGCGCAGGCGAACGGAAAGGAAGTTGTGCTGGTAAGCCAGGGGCTCGACCACGTAATGCGCCCACTGGCTCAGTATTTGGGCGTTGGAATGCTGGTTTCGAATCGGCTGGAGTTCCGCGACGAACTGGCGACCGGGCGGCTGCTGGACCCCGTGATTCGACCGCGTGGCCCCTTGGCGCGGCTGATCGGCGGCAATCCGGACGGGCAGGTCCCGCGCGAAATGCTGGCGAAAAATCTAGGCTTCGGCACTCATCCAGAAATTCTGGATGAAGCAGTATTACCAGCCGCCCGGCCTGCTCCCCAAAATTACCTTCGCGTGGTATATCGCCATCCTGACGCGAAACTGACGGGAATTTCCGTCCGGCAATCCTTGTGCGGAAAACAGATTCTTCTCGCAGGTGCAACGGGATTCATCGGCAAGGTGTGGCTGGCAAATTTACTGATGGATGCTCCTGAAATTGGGAAGGTTTATGTGCTGGTTCGCAGGCGTCGCTCGACCACCGCGGCGGAGCGCTTCCGCAAAGTCGTTGACGAGTCGCCTGTCTTCGAGCCGCTGGCGCAAAAATACGGCGCACACTGGGAAAAGTTCCTCGCTGAGCGGGTGGAAGTGCTGGACGGCGACCTAAGCGCGGAGGGACTCGGCCTGGACGAAGCGGTTCGCGCGCGGCTCTCGCGGGAGCTGGATCTGGTGATTAACAGCTCCGGCCTCACCGACTTCAATCCGGATCTGCGGGACGCGCTTGCGGCCAACGTGGATTCCGTCGCGCACCTGCTTGATTTCATCCGCCAGTCCGATCACGCGGCGCTTCTGCACCTCTCGACTTGCTATGTGGCGGGCGAACGCGACGGCCGCATCATCGAAACGCTCGTGCCGAATTATACGCCGACGTATGATCCCAATTTTGAAGTAGAAAAAGAATGGCAGGACTTGCGCGCATCGATTCAGGAGAGCGAGGCGCAGGCGGAAAGCGGCAACGTCACCGACGAGTTGCGCCGCGCCGCGATCGAAAAGCCCACCGCCGCAAAAAGCCTGGCCGGCGCGGCCCTTGATAATCAAATTCGCAAAAACCGAACGAGGTGGCTGCGCCAGACCCTGACTGACGCCGGTACGCTACGCGCGCACGAACTCGGCTGGCCCAACACCTATACGTTGACGAAAGGCATTTCGGAATCGCTGATCGCGAAGCGCGGAACTGGATTGCCGATCGCGATTGCCCGCCCTTCGATTGTCGAATCCTCGCTCGAAAAACCATTCCGCGGATGGAATGAGGGAATCAACACGTCGGCATCGCTCTCCTACCTGCTCGGGACATATTTCCGGCAGCTCCCCACAAATGAGCGCAAGTGCCTGGACATAATTCCGGTGGATCAAGTAACCCGTGGGATGACGCTGATCGCTGCAGCGCTCATTGAACGCAAACACGAACCCGTCTACCATCTCGCTACATCGGTGACGAATCCCTGCAACATGAGGCGCTCGATTGAGCTGACCAGTCTGGCGCATCGGAAATTCTACCGTACACAGAATGGCTTCCAGCACTGGCTCCGTTCGCGGTTCGACGCGATTCCGGTGTCAAAAGCGCGCTACGAAACGCTTTCCGCCCCGGCGCAAAAAGCCATTGTGCAGGCAATCAATCGCGGCGTTTCGAGCGTTGGCTTTAATCACTCGCCGTTCGCACGGCGTGAACGCGAACTGGAACGCGTCATCAAGCTGGTGGCTCTGTTCGAGCCGTTCATTTTGCGTCACGAGCACACCTTCGAAGCGATGAATGTCGAAAAACTCTCGGCAGCATTGCCGCCAGAGGAACGACAGGCCTTCGGCTTCGACTCGCGCTCCATCGACTGGTGGGATTATTGGATCAATGTCCACATTCCGGCGCTGCGAAAGTGGTGCTATCCTCTCATCGAAGGCCGCCCGGTCGAGACACGAAATCGCGGAGAAACGCCGCGCCCGGGTCCGCCCATCATCGACGCTGCGGCTGGACAAACCGCCTCCGCGGCGGCGCCCTGAGAACGCTAACCTGTGGCCATTTTCGTTACTGGAGCAACCGGCTATATCGGCGCGCACGTAGTTGCAAACCTGCTCGAAGAGAGCAGTGAGCCGCTGACCCTGCTGGTGCGCGCGAAGAGCGAACAAGAGGCGCGTGAACGATTGTGGCACGCCCTGCAGCTCCATATGGATTTCCCGCGTTTTCACTCCTGCCTGGATTCACGCATGCAGATTTTTCGCGGCGATTTGACAGGCGCAAGATTCGGTCTCGCGGATGACGAGTACGTGCGCCTGGTGCACACGACGGATTCGATTATTCACTGCGCCGCCTCTCTCAATCGAAAATCGGAAAAAAGCTGCATGAACGTGAATCTCCGCGGAACGTTGCAAGTGATCGAACTGGCCATGGGCGCGCGCGACCATCACGGACTGCGGCGTTTCAGCCACGTCAGTACGGTCGCCGTCGCAGGACAGCGGCAAAGCGAAGTGGTCCGGGAAGACTCGGCGATTGACTGGGAACGCTCGGATTACGATCCGTATGCCCGAACGAAAAAATTCAGCGAGTACATGGTCAATGAACTTTTGCCAGATGTTTCGCGGATCATTTTTCGGCCTAGCATCGTGCTGGGCGACAGCCGCCGCCCGGAGACAAACCAATTCGAAATGGTGAAGGCGTTCGTTTTCCTCGCGAGCCTGCCGGCTCTTCCCTTTCGTCCAGAAGATCGCGTGGACATAGTGCCTGTCAACTATGTGGCTGGCGCAATCTCTACTCTGCATCAGAAAGAAAACCCCGCGCATGAGATTTATCATTTGTCTTCGGGCGTCGATTCGGAAACATATCTGCAATTGACGCGCGCGCTCGCGGAAGCGCAGGGAAAGGGCGCGCCTGTGTTCGTGCCGGCGCTCGAACGTTCCACGTCAGGCATGGTGAATTTCTTCGCCGGGCGCTTCGGAAAGGCGGGAAAACTCGCCACGCTGCTCAAGGTGTTCCTTCCGTACTTGACATGGAACACGGTGTTCGATAATTCGCGCGTGGTTGCAGAGATGGGGCGCAAACCGGCGCCCTTCTCGCAATATTGTTTTCCTCTCTTGAAATTCACACGCGATAATCACTTCACCTACCCCTATCAAGACTGGCCGCAGGAAACCGCGCCCACCAGTCCGCAATCCGCGTCGGAGGAGATTCCGCGATGATGGATTTGTTTCTGGAAGCATGGGTCGCGGGATCCATTGAACTGGCCAAGTTCTCATGGACGCTGGGTCGCGGGAAAAGTTGGCGGCCCGGCGAGAAACTGCGCCTGCTTTTCGCTTGCTATTGCGGGGCGCGCAATACGGGTTCGGATTTGCGCGTGGAGGAAATTCTGCGGCAGGTGCGGCGCGTGCTGGGCGACGAAAACATCGACCTCGGCGTGATGACGCAGAATTTCGATCTGACGCGCGGATATTTTGCAGGAACCCAGCAAGTCCGCCTGCCCGACGTGTTCCCGCCGTTTCTGAATCGCGAAGTGCCGCAATATCACGGCGTGGTGGCCTGCGAAGGCTCGATGTTCAAAAGCAAATTCGCAAACGCGCTGGCGACAATGATGATCGGTTCGCTTGGACTGGCCTCCGCGCAGAACCGGCTTTCCATTGGCTATGGCGCCGAAGCGGGTTACATGGATCCAATCGTTGAGAAAATGTGCCGCCGCTATTGCAAGGACTCCGCAGTGATAACGCGGAGCGAAGAGTCTCAGGAGTTGCTGAGCAAGCTTGGCATCTCCACGGAACTGGGTACGGACACGGCATGGACGTTTGAGCCGCGCGGTCCGGAGTATGGTGAAAAAATATTGCGCGATGCGGGATGGGACGGCCACACGCCAGTGCTTGTCGCCTGCCCGATCAATCCATTTTGGTGGCCAGTGAAAGCGTCCCTGGCAAAGGCCGCTGCACGAACAGTAGCAGGCGCGTACAAAGAGAGCCATTACCGCTCGATTTATTTTCACAAATCCGGGCGTGAAGTCGATGCTGCCTACGCCCGATATATTTCTGCTTTCGCAGGAGCCGTCGCGCGTTTCCGCAAGGAGCATCCCGTATTCCTTGTGTGCGTGGGCATGGAGATGCTCGACCGCAATGCATGCGAGCGATTGGTGTCCCAAGTGGGCGGCGGCGTGCCGATTTTCTGCTCGGATCAATATGACATGTACGAGATCGTGAGCATTCTGCGCGCGTGCCATCTGATGGCATCTTCTCGTTACCATGCGATTGTCACGTCAATGCCCGCGGGCGTTGCGTCCCTGGGCATCACCATGGACGAAAGAATCCGCAATCTGATGCGTCAGCGCGGCCACAGCCATTTGCTTTTTACGGTTGACGATGCCGACCTCGAAGCGAATTTATTCGCGGGGCTGAAACAACTTTGTCGCGAAAAGGAATCTGTCCGCGACGGCATCGGCCGGACAGTGGCGCAAAATCTTCGATTGATGGCGCGCATGGGTATGTATTTCGAGGGATTTGTGGCCAGGCGCTATCCGGAATTTCCTCTACGCGGCGGATCGCTCAGCTGGGAAGAGTACTTGCCGCCGCTCAGCCCGAATCTGCAGAGGCTGCTCGAGGCTTACGACGCATGAACTTTTTGTTCAAGATTTCGAAGCGGCTCCATGACACTCCCGACGCGACCGTGTTGCAAGAAATTCGCGGCACGGAAATAGTCAAGGCGTCCGGCAAAGATTTGACGATACTGGCGACGAAAGCAGCAGTTTTCATACGAGCTTGCGGGCTCAAGAAAGGCGACCGGTGTGCCTTGCTGGGTTCGAACAGTGTTCGTTGGGTGGCAGCGGATATGGCGCTGATGGCCGAGGGCGTCATCGTCGTACCTCTTTACGTCAGGCAAGCGCCCGCGGAACTGGGGGCGATGGTGCGCGACAGCGGCGCGTCCAGAATTCTTTGCGAGAATCAAGAACTGTGCGACGCC
>DATGJE010000138.1:0-7037 GCA_035295305.1 Candidatus Acidiferrales bacterium
GCGTGCCAGGGCGACGGAACGGTGACGGTCGAGATGAGATTTTTGGCGGATGTGGAGCTGATTTGCGAGGAATGCAAAGGGACGCGCTACAAGAGCGGGATTCTCGACGTGCGATACCATGGAAAAAACGTACACGACGTGCTGGAAATGACGGTGCACGAAGCGCTGGCGTTTTTCGCGGGCACGCCGAAGGTCACGACGAAACTGAAAATCCTAGAGGAAGTCGGATTAGGATATTTGCGGCTAGGGCAATCGGCGTCGACGCTATCGGGCGGCGAGGCGCAACGTTTGAAACTGGCGGCGCATCTTACGCGGCAAGAGAACACGGGGGTCCTGTATATTTTCGATGAGCCAACCACAGGGCTGCATTTCGACGACATTTCGAAATTGCTGGCGGCATTCCGGAAATTGCTCGAAGGCGGGGCCTCGGTGCTGATCATCGAGCACAATCTGGACGTTATTAAATCGGCGGATTGGGTGATCGATCTGGGGCCCGAGGGCGGAGAACGCGGCGGACGCCTGGTGGCGTGCGGGACGCCAGAACAGGTGGCGCGGAATGCGCAGTCCTATACGGGGAAGTTTCTGGCGCGCGTGCTGAACGAAGGCACGCACGAAAACGCAAATCATCTCAATCATACTTCATGAGATTCTCGCGAAACGCGGCCGCGATTTTGCTGTTGGTGATTTTTGCGGCTGCCCCTCGAACGGCCAATCCACAATCGAGACAGAATTCGCGTCGGCGTACCATCGCCGCTTCATCGCAGGAACAAGCATTGTACGATTTGCTGGTGCAAGCGAAAGCGGCGGCCGATAAGAACGACTACGTGACGGCCGCGACGGACTACGAGAAATATCTGGCGCAGAAGCCGGACGACGCTACCGCGCATTTCGATTTGGGCTACGTTTATACCGCGCAGAAAGAGAAAGGCAAAGCCGTCGCGGAGTATCGGAAGGCGATAGCGCTCGACCCGAAGATGGCGCAAGCATATCTGAATTTGGGGATCAGTTTGCTAGACGATGACGCGAAAGCGGCGATCGCCCCATTGCAGAAGGCGACGGAGCTGAATTACGACTATGCGCAGGGTCACTACTTGCTGGGGACGGCGGAGGAGCGCGCCGGCCAGACGGCCAACGCGGTGAAGGAATACACGATTGCGGTAAAGCTCGATCCCAATGATTACCCGGCACATATTGCACTGGCGCGCGCGGAGCTTACGGCAGGAAACGCGAGCGGCTCGGAGCCGGAATTTCGAGAAGCGCTGAAATTGAAGGCGAACGACAAAGAGGCGGAACTTGGGTTGGCGCAAAGCCTGATTGAGCAAAAGAAATCGGCGGATGCGACGGCGGCGTTGGACGATTATTTGCGAGGAAATCCGGACGACGCGAAGGCGCGCGTGTTGAGGGCGTCTCTGCTTACGGACTTGGGCAGGAACGACGAAGCGCTGGCGGAATTGGATCGCGCCAGTAAGGGTGCAACTGAAACGCTTGAGGCATTGAAATTGCGCAGCGTGATTTATTATAGGAAGAACGATTTCGAGAAGGCCGCGAGCGCGCTGCAGAAGGCTTCGGCGATTGCTCCGCAGGATGCCGGCATTCGGGCGAGATTGGGGCACGCTTTGCTGGAAACGAAAAACTATGCGGGAGCGACGCAGGAGCTGAGTGAAGCGTTACGTCTCGATCCGACTTCGAACGACGCGCTGCGGGACCTGGTGGCTGCAGAATACTTGGGGAAGAATTATCCGGCGACGCTGGCGGCGCTGAATCTGCTGGACGCGCGCGAGACGCCGAAACCGGGAGCGTGGTTCGTGCGCGCCACGTGTTATGACCATCTGGGGCAAGCTAAAGAGGCTCTGGATGCGTACCGGAAATTCCTCGCGATGAATACAGACCAGACAAGCAACGAATATTTCGAAGCTACTGGGCGCGCGCGATTCCTGGAACGAGTGGTCAAAGAAAAAGGACACTGACATGGCCGGAGCCGTGCTGCGAAGGAGCTTGTCAAGAATTGCGATTCCCACGATGGGAATCCTTTTGGGGAGCATGGCACTAGCAGCGCAAACGGCGCGCGTGCAAAAAGACATCGCGAAATATGAAGCGAATTATGAGAGCAAGACAAATCCTGTGGATCGTGCAAAAGCTGTGGTGAAGCTGGGGCACGCTGAATATGTTGCCGCAAGCCAGAGTCTGGACGCCGGAAATGTCCGAGGGGCATTCGAGTTTCTGGCGAAATACAATGAGCAGGCGATTGCGGCGCATGATGCGCTGGAAAAAATGGGCGTGGATCCGGAAAAGCACTCGAACGGATTTCGGCAATTGCAGATTTCAGTGCGCGAGAGTTTGCGTGAACTTCGGGAAATAATGGCGCGCGTCCCACTGGAACAGCGGGAATCGTTTGTGGCGCTGGAAAAAGACCTGGACGCTCTGAACCAGAAACTGATTCTGGAGCTATTTCCGCGGCAGCCGGGACATAAGTTCGAGGACGAAAAGAAGCATTCGTAGGAGGACGCCATGAGAAACAAACACATTTTAACGGTAGCGATGGCGTTGCTTGCGTGCCTGGCCGCGGGCGCCGCGTGCGATGTTGCGGTGCACGCGCAGGAGAAGCCCGACTTTTTGAGTCCGGAGGAAGGGGATAAAATTCGCGACGCGCAAGATCCAAATGAACGCGTGAAATTGTTTTTGGATTTTGCGGCCGACCGGCTGAAAAAGTTGCAATATGAATTGCAGCTTAAATCGCCGCAAATGCACAAGGATCAACTTCTGAACGGCTTGCTGAGCGCTTACGCGGGATGCATAGACGAGGCGGCGGACCGCATCCAGGAAGGACGCGAAACAAATCCGAACATGCGTCCGGCGATCAAGGATATGCAAAAACGCGGGAAGGAATATTTGGATGTGCTGCAGAAAATCGAGGAAGCGGGAGATCCCGAATTGAGCACATTCAAGGATGCGCTCGATGACGCGATTGAGGGCACGCAGGACGCGCTGAAGGATGCCAACAAAGCGTCAAAGGAATACGGCGCGGTGCCAGTGCGGAGAAAACCTTGAGTCGAAGGCGAGCAATTCGGAACGAGCGGCATGTTCCCGGAGGGCCGCTCATATTTCAAAGAATGTACACGCGACTGAACTGCGAGGGCCGGCCGCCGCAGTTTGAAGTGGAATTTTATCCTTACGCGAATTTGACGCATTCGATCCGGTTGCGGCGTGAAATTGCGCATGTGAGGCTCTCGGATTTATTGCGTGAGGCCCCGCTCGAAATCATGGAAGCAGCAGCGGCGATTTTGCTGGCACGGCTTTACCGCAAGCGACTGCCGCGCGAAATACTTCACACGTACAGGCAATATTCCCATGGCGAGGCGACGCGACGGCGATTGCACGCGCTGCGACGAAAGCGGGCGCGTCCCAAGATTGTTCGCGCGCGCGGCCGGCATTTTGATTTGGAGCCGATGTTCGACGAACTGAACGGGAGATATTTTCGGGAGGAGTTGGCGCGGCCGAAGATCGGATGGAGCGCGAAACGCTGGCGCAGCCAACTGGGAACGTACGATCCGGCGCTCAATCAGATCGCGATCAATTGCGCGCTCGACCGCCCGGACGTGCCGCAATATGTGATCGGTTATGTGCTGTATCACGAGATGCTGCACCAGAAGCATCCGATGAAACTGGCGCGGTGCAGGCTGGAATCACATTCGCGGGCTTTTCGGGAAGAGGAAAAGAGGTTCGGCGAGTACCAGCGGGCAATGAAATTCCTGGCGCGATTCCGGTGACATCTTTCGCGTGATATCTTCACACAGAAAAAACCAAGCAACGATTGTAAAGAGCTAACGCGCGGCGGATTTGTCCTTCTGAAGTTTTTCTTCGAGCTTGGCGATGTGTTCGCGGACTTTCTTGGACTCAGGAGTATCCGGTAGAATCTTCAAGTAGCGCTGGTAATAATCGATGGCACGGTTGGGATCGTCTTTTTTCTCGTAGGCCTGGCCGAGCTGGAGGCAAGGCTCCGCATAGTTCGGCTTGTATAGCATGGCGTCCTTGAAACGAGCAATCGCTCCATCAACGTCGCCGCGCTTCATGTAGAACTTGCCGACTTCCACATCGTGCACCGCGCGCATGGGATTGTAAGTGGGAGCGGCGGAAGGCGGCGGAGGATTTTGCGCAAACGCGATGGTGCAAAAGAGCAAAAGTGCAAGAGCGGCCGGAAGTTTCGAGAAGAGCCTCACAGTTTCAGCTTTACCTCACTAGAATGGATTTGATGGCATCTGTTAAGATGGCGTTGTCCCGCAAAGTCGCGTCGATGAACGCCGCGACGGCTACAGAATAACTCTTTCCCATGGATCTACGCGAGAAGGTTTCCGAATTCCCCGTCGAGCCAGGGGTGTACTTGTTCAAGGACGCCGCGGAAAAAATCATTTACGTGGGCAAGGCAAAGTTGCTGCGGCACCGCGTGAAGTCATATTTCCTGGATTCGCGGCAATTCGACGCGAAGACGGGATCGTTGGTGCGGGAAATCGCGGAAGCAGAATACATCGTCGTTGACAATGAGCGCGAGGCGCTGGCGCTCGAGAACAATCTGATCAAGCAGCACAAGCCGAAATTCAATATCCTGCTGCGCGACGACAAGACATATCCGTACATCTGCTTCACGGCCGCCGAAGCATTTCCTCGCGTGTTCGTGACTCGCCGGCTGGAAAAGAACGGTTCACTTTTCTTCGGGCCGTATTTTCCGGCGAGTCTGGCGCACAGGATCGTGCATTTCATCAACCGGTATTTTGGAATTCCGTCGGCGAAAATGGAGATGAACCGACCGCATACGCGCGCGTGGCTGGAGTTTTATTTGAATCGCGGCCTGGGCCCGGCCGCCGCGGGGCAAACGCTCGAAGAACGGTACGCAGAAGCGGCGCGAGATACACGAATGTTCCTCGAAGGGCGGCGGCGGGACCTGGTGAAGAGCCTGGAAATACGGATGCAGCGCGCGGCGACAGAGGAACGATTCGAAGCGGCGGCAGGATATCGCAACTTGATTCGTACTGTTGCGGATATGGAGGAGCGGCAGAAAATTGCCGCAGCCGCGGGAGACGACATCGATGTGCTGGCGTGGCACGCGGAACCACCGCAGGTGGCGGCAAACGTGTTCCATTTGCGCGGCGGACGCGTGGTCGACCGGCGGGAATTTTATTGGGAAGACCTAGCGGAATTCGAGCCCGCAGAATTCGTGACTTCGCTGCTGAAGCAAATTTATCTGGAAGCGAATTATGTGCCGCGGTTCATTCATGTGCCGATGGAGTTCGAGGAGCGCGGCTTGCTCGAAGACGTGTTTTCTGAAAATATCGCGCACCGCGTGGAGATTGTTGCGCCGCAGCGCGGGCCGAAGCGAGCTTTCCTGGATTTGGTGGAGACGAATTCGAAGCATTCGTTCACGCAGCGATTCCGCGTGGCGAAGCCGACTGCCGAGGTGATTGCGGAAGCGCTGGAGACAGCGTTGGGATTGCCGGAAACGCCGAAGCGGATCGAGAGTTTCGATATTTCGCACACTCAGGGATCGGACACCGTAGCGTCGATGGTGGTTTGGGAAAACGGGCGGATGAAAAAATCCGATTACCGCAAATTCATTATTCGCGGGACGGTGGGGAATCAGGAAGACGCGGCTGGAACGCTTTCCGCTGAAGAAGGCCCGGAAGGCGAGCTCTTGCGCGACGATTTTGCAAGCATGCGAGAGGCGGTGGGAAGGCGCTACCGGCGATTGCTCGAGGAGAAGCGTCCGATGCCGAGCCTGGTCCTGATCGACGGAGGGATTGGACAGCTCCACGCGGCAGCCGAAGCTTTGGAAAAGCTGAACATCATTGGCCAGATTGGCCAGCCGCTAGCGAGCATCGCTAAGAAAGAAGAAATCTTGTACGTATACGGGCACGAACATGAGCCGATCCGGTTGGATCACCGTTCGCCGATTCTCCACTTGATCCAGCAGATTCGCGACGAGACCCACCGGTTTGCCGTTACGTTTCACAGGCTGCGGAGGACGAAAAGGCGGTTGCGGACCTCGTTGACCGAGGTACCGGGCGTTGGGCCGCAGACCGCGCGAAGGCTGCTGAAACGGTTCGGTAGCGTGGCGCGGTTGAAGCAGTTGGGCATGGAAGAGCTGGCCGACGAAATGCCGAGGGCAAGAGCCAAAAAGTTGCACGATTTTCTGCATTCGCGGCAAGCACCGAGCAAATGAGCAGGCTAAAACAGCCAGACGTTGCACCACTTTGAACCGCCTACGAGGCGCGACGCTGCGACTCCATGCGGCTGCGTATGGATACAGCGAAATACCCCGCCGAATACGGGCAACTCTGCTTGCTACTGGTACTTGCGTGTGTTACGGTCGAATCGGAGGTCACTAAAATGGCCGAGAACGTTGGATCTAAAGTTAGTTTCTTTCTGGTTGGACTGGGCATCGGAGCATTGGTGGGAATTTTGTTCGCGCCGAAATCCGGCGAAGAGACACGCGAGTACTTGACCAAGAAAGCGGACGAAGGCCGCGAGTACGCGCAGAAGAAAGCGCGTGAATTGCGGGAGCGCGCCGAGGACTTGATTGAGCGCAGCAAGGAAATCATGAACCGCGAGAAGGGCTCGATCACGGCAGCAGTGGAAGCCGGCAAGGAAACCTATCAGAGAGAGAAAACGAAAGCGCAAGCACAATAGCTGACGCGGGAGTCGAGAAAGCTCATGGTGATGACTGGTTGGATGGTTGCGTTCTTTGTCATAGCGACGATCGCAATTGTGCTGCAGATGCTGATTCTGGCAGGAATGTACTTCCAGTTCAAACGCTCGAGCTTGGAAGTGCATCGCGTCGTCGGTGAATTGCAACGGAAACTGGATCCGATTCTGTTTCGGATCAATCGCGTGCTGGAGAATTCGGAAGAGAAAATCTCCAGCATTGTGACAGACGCAGCAGAAATGACGCGACTGGCGCGCGGCCAGGCGCAGAAGATAGACCGCGTGGTCAGCGATGCGCTGGAGCGGACGCGCGGCCAGGTAATCCGGGCCGACTCGATTCTCAC
>DATGJE010000139.1:0-4300 GCA_035295305.1 Candidatus Acidiferrales bacterium
CTGGCGACGATGCTCACGAAGCGCTGCTGCTCGCAAAAATCATCGCCTCGACAAAAATACTCGAAGGCAGCGTGGTAATTGCCGACGATAACGGAATTCGCTGGGACGCCATTCCTTCGGCCGCAGCCGTAATTCACTATCTCGCTGACAACAGCCGGAACGGTCTTGGCAATTTCCGTTTCGCCGCCATTGCCATGATTCCGCCGAACACTCCCTTTTATCCCGCTTCCTATCAAGTCAACGGTAACCACACATTCGCGGTCGGTCTGCAATCGGCAAACGTCATCGCGACGGCTCTTGCATCGACGGCCGACCCGCAAAAGGCACAAAAGGCCATTGAGGATTCGCTCGGCAAATGGGCGCAGGAAATCGAAACCATCGGCAAGCGCGCCGCGCAGGAAACCGGCTGGCGCTACACAGGAATTGACCTCTCGCCCGCGCCGCTGAAGGACATTTCCATCGGCGGCGCCATCGAGAATTTCACTCACGGGCCGCTCGGAGCGAATGGGACGCTCGCCGCCATCGCGATCATCACGCGCGCGCTCAAAAATATTCGCGTCACACACACGGGATATTCTGGAGTGATGCTGCCGGTTCTCGAAGACTCCGTAATCGCGCGCCGGTGGAGTGAAGGCCGCCTGTCGCTCAATTCCCTGCTCCTCGATTCCTCCGTCTGTGCCACGGGCCTGGATGTTATTCCCATGCCCGGCGATACAACCGAGGCGCAACTCGAGCCAATCCTCGAAGACGTTGCGAGCCTCGCCTACAAGTGGCACAAACCGTTGGCTGCTCGGCTTCTGCCGGTCAAAGGTAAAAAAGCCGGCGAACAGACGGAATTTCAAGATCCATTTCTAGTAAATGCGAAGATCCTGCCAATCCGATGAACGATTCTCGCGAATACACCGGAGGCACAATGGAAAGCAAACTCAGCCTCGAATTCCTGCGCGTCGTCGAGCAGGCTGCGATCGCTTCGGCTCATACGATGGGTTTGGGTGACCGCCATAAAGCTGACGCCGTCGCCGTCGAAGCCATGCGCCGCGAAATGGACACCGTCGGCATGGACGGCACCATAGTGATTGGCGAAGGCGAACGCGACAAAGCGCCCATGCTTTATATCGGCGAAAAGGTTGGCCTGGCGACGAAGCATAAAGACAACTATCCGGCCGTCGACATTGCCGTCGATCCGCTTGAAGGCACTAATTTGTGCGCCACCGGCGAACCCAACGCCATCACTGTTCTCGCCGCGAGCGAAAGAGGTGGCTTGCTCCACGCACCCGATTTGTACATGGAAAAAATCATTGTCGGGCCCACTTGCAAAGGTGCGGTGGAACTCGACGCGCCAGCCAAAGATAATCTCCAGGCCATCGCGCAGCGGCTCGAACGCCGCATCGAAGACTTGGTCGTCATCGTGCTTGATCGTCCACGGCACGAATCGCTCATCAGCGAAATTCGCAAGGCTGGCGCGCGAATTCGTCTGATTGGCGATGGTGATCTGTCCGCCGGGATCGCCGCGGCAGTTTTAGGTGCGGGCGTCCATGCCGTGATGGGAATCGGCGGTGCGCCCGAGGGCGTGCTGACCGCGGCAGCGTTGAAGTGCTTGAACGGAGAAATCACTGCGCGGCTGGTCGTCTCGAAACCGGAACAGGAAGAACGCTTGGCCAAAATGGGCGTGAAAGACCCAAAACGAATCTACAAGACTGACGAATTGGCTCCCGGCAAGAAAATTATCTTCGCCTGCACGGGTGTGACGGGCGGAAGCATCCTCAACGGCGTCCGTTTCTTCGGCGAAGGCATCCGCACGCACTCGCTTGTGCTCACCTACGACGACCGCCAGGTACGCTTCATAGACAGTGTTCACCTTTACAAACGTCCGGACGCAAAAGTCCGCTTCTTTTAAGACCTTCGCGATACACTTGGAACAATCGGCCTGGGCCATGCTTGCTTGAACTCAGAAACGCAAGGAGCTATCACGATGTCCGGACCTTCCCAGCCTCAGGCTCAACGAGATAGCGACCGCCCCAGCAAGCGCTTAATTGTGCTGGGCGTTCTGCTCGTCGCTGTCTTTGTCGTGTGGATCGTTACGATGCTCGCGCCCCCGCATTTCGGCCCCAAGCATTAAAAAAAGCGATGAACGGCCTAATCTGATAAGTGCGAATCAGAATCGGGAAGATTTGTTCAGAAAAGGGAAATGAACAGCCGGCGCCGAGCGACCTGCCCGGCGCCCTCTTGGAAGTAAACTTCTGCGGTATCCCTACCGATGAACAGACGCCATCGGAGTCCCATGCCGCCGCGACGACAGTTGCGACAACTTCGATTGCTGCATTTGCTGCTGCATCGGCTGCACCGGCGGCCGCATTATGGGACTGTTGCTGACGTGGTCGCTGATTGCCTGCAAACGCTTGAGGATGGATTGCCACTGCGCCCAGTCGAGTTGACGCAGAAATGGACGCAATCCCTGGATGAACGGATCCTCGAGTAGCGTTTGCCCCGTGGACTCGGGCACAAAGAAGCGATTCAGCCCGACTCCGAGCGCTTCGGCGATCTTCTCGAGCGTGCCGAGGCTGGGCGTCATCTGCCCGCTCTCGATGCGCGAAAGATAAGAACGCGACACGCGCGAGCGTGCCTGAAGCTGGCTCTGCGTCATGCCACGAGACTCACGCAACTGGCGAATTCGTTGACCGATATTCTCCACGGTTTCACGGTTCGGCCAGTCTTCGAGCAACTGCCGATCGTCGCCTGGCAAGTCCTGTGCCGAAGGCGTCGGGATAACAAACGTCACCTTCGAAGGCAACAAGCGCACACAACGCCGGCAATTGTCCGTGCGTGTGCGGTACTGCACGAGCCCGCAAACATTGCAGCGGACAACTTCCCGGTCCATCTCTGAACCGGCTTCCTCTACTTTCTTTTCTCCCAACGGTCCTCGCAGACTTTTCCGACAGTGCGGAGGGAAGGAACGGGTCACAAAGGGGAAGGCAGAAACCGGCGCGAGCGACATTCTCTCTGCCGACCCATCTGGAGTCAAGCCTTTTCTTTCTGTTTCTCAGCCGCGGTCAATTCTAGTCCTGGCGCTGCTGCAAATCAATCTATTGAATAGTGAGCACGCGGGTCGCCGAACGTGCCTATTTTTTGGTACGCTTATCGACTTTCAGCCATGGAGGATTTACAGTGTCGAACTTGCCGAGCCGCGAAGAAGCCTGGAAATTGCTATGCGAGTACACGCAAAACGAAAATTTGCGCAAGCACGCGCTTGCCGTTGAGGCTTGTGTGCGCGCCTACGCCCGCAAACAGGGCGCGGATGAGGAATTGTGGGGACAGGCAGCGTTGCTGCACGACTTTGACTACGAGCGATGGCCGAATGCGGAGCATCGCGCGGACGCGGAGCATCCTGCCGAAGGTTCGCGGATCCTTCGCGAGCGCGGCTATCCGGAAGAAATGATCCACGCGATTCTCGCGCACGCCGATTACACAGGAGTGAAGCGCGAATCAGCGCTCGACCGCACGCTGTTTGCGTGCGACGAACTCGCCGGATTTCTCACTGCTTGCGCGTTGGTGAAACCGAGCAAGAAAATCGCGGAGGTAGAAGCGGCTTCGGTGAAAAAGAAATTGAAAGACAAAGCATTCGCGCGCGGCGTGAATCGCGACGATGTGCGCGTGGGCGCCGAGGAATTAGGCGTTCCGCTGGAAGAACACATCGTATTCTGCGTGGAGGCAATGCGCGGCATCGCGGATCAGCTCGGTCTCGCCTGAATGCCCGCCCACGAAGATTATTTTCAGGCCGGGTTGTCAAACGCAGTGGTGTGTTAGAATCGTAAATTCCATGGAGAGAGCGGGAGAATTTCTGAGTGCGACGCTGCGCAGGATGAAAGATCCTGAAGCGGCGCGGGCGTGGCTGAAGGCAACGTGGCCGAAGCTGGTGGGCGACGGCATGGCCGCGCATATTCGCCCAGCGGCTTACGCGAGAGGCGTTTTGCGTATTGAAGCGGACTCTTGCGAGTGGCAAAAGCAGACCGAGTCGATGAATCAAGAGATTTGCGAGCGCGTGAATCGTTCGTGGGGGAGTCATCTGGTGAACGAAATTCGCGTGGAGCCCGCGCAGCGCGCCGGCCGCCGCCTCGCCTACGAAGTTGACAACAACCACATTCCCTTCGTTCGCAGACCCATGTCCACGCGTAAGCCATGAAAATCAGCCGCGATGATGTGCTGTACGTCGCCGAGTTGGCGAATCTCGAGCTGAACGAATCGGAAGTGGAAACGTTTCGCGGACAGCTCGACGCCATCCTCACCTATATCGACAAACTCA
>DATGJE010000140.1:0-5094 GCA_035295305.1 Candidatus Acidiferrales bacterium
GCCGTGGCGACGAACGATACGTTAGGAGCGGCAATCGTGCCCGCTGCTCCTGGTACCGGGGTCGCAATCGTGTAGCCCGATTTCGTTCCCGCTGCCAGAACCTGATCGATCAGGCAAGCGGTGGCGGCAACCGCTGTACAAGGAGCGGCACCTCCCAAATTAGCAATCGGTGCATAGCCGGTGCCGTACGTCGTGCTGTACGACACTTCGGCGGTCGTGATGGTGCGGAGCGAGCCCACGGCCGAAGCTTCGTTCGCCGCCATCTTCGCGCGCAGCAGGTTCGGAATTGCGATCGCCGCGATAATCAAAATGATCGCTACGACGATTAAAAGCTCGATTAATGAAAAGCCTTTCTGTTTGCTCCTGATTCTCATTTGCTCTCCTTGAAATTTGTTGAGCCTTCCAGAATCTCTTCGACTTCTGGTGGCGTTGCCACAGTGACTAAAGGCACGCGCTTGGCCCAACAATCGACAGGGAAATACTGGCGCAACGTCTATTGGGAGCTGGAGTTGAGAGGCAGTTTCAGAGCGGAGCAGTGAAGCGATTGGAATTGCAGGCGCAAACTAACGTTATGTGTCGCGGAAACGAGCCCTCAAACGCGCGCGTTGCGTATTGGAACATCTCAGGCGAGGTTGCGAAAACATCTCCAAGACTATGTGCTTCAAGCTGATGTGCGAATCGAGTGCGACTCTAGTGCGAAGGAGGACAGGAAGTTGCGGTTCATGACGAAACAATTTGCCGACGCAAAAAGTCATGATGGTTCAGAACGGAGCGCTAAATGCCGTACTTTTTGGCGTAGTGGCGGAAGGATCGATAAGTCATCTTGAGGAGTAGCGCGGCTTTGGTGCGAACGCCGCCAGCGCATTCCAGTGCGCCCAGCAGGTACGCTCGCTCAAGTTCTGCTACGTGCTTTTCGAGGTCAATACCTCCATCAGGAATTAGCCGCAGCGAACGAGACGGCAACTGGCGCTCTGCGAAGTGATTCTGGTAATACATCGTGATTCGTTCGGGAAGCCCTTCCGGCGAGATTTTCTTGCCCGTTTCCAAGGCCACCGCGCGTTCGATTGTATTTTCGAGTTCGCGGACGTTGCCGGGCCATTCGTAAGCCTCAAGGCGCTCCATGGCCTTGGGCTCAATGCCTTCGATACGCTTGCCCGTCGTGCCTCGGAAGCGTTCGAGGAAATGACGCGTGAGCAACGGAATATCTTCGCGACGTTCGCGGAGCGCCGGCACATGCACGGGGATTACGCTGAGGCGGTAGAACAAATCTTCGCGAAAACGTCCTTCGGCAATTTCCTTTTCCAGATCGCGGTTCGTCGCGGTGATTACACGCACATCCACATCGCGTTCTTCCGTGCTTCCAATCGGCCTCAACTTCCCTTCCTGAAGCACGCGATACAGCTTCACCTGCATCGTCGGGCTCATATTGCCGATTTCGTCCATGAAGAGTGTACCGCCGTCGGCAGCTTGGAACAGGCCGGCACGATTGTCGTTCGCCCCGGTGAACGCGCCCTTCATGTAACCGAAAAGCTCGGATTCAAGGAGCGTCTCGGGAAACGCTCCGCAGTTGATGGTTATAAACGGGGCATCTTTGCGCGCACTGTTTTCGTGAATGGCCCGCGCGACCAACTCTTTTCCGGTGCCGCTTTCGCCCGTGATCAGCACACGGCTCGATTGCGGCGCAATCGTCTGGATCAAGTCAAAAATCGCTCGCATCTTCGGGCTCGTCCCGATAATGTGATCTAGGCCCGTCAGTCGCCGGATCTCGCGGCGAAGAATTCCCGCTTCTTTCTTCAATTTCAGATTCTCGGCCACTTGCTTGACGGCGGGCTTCAGTTCATCGAGGAGCTTGTCTCCCTTGATGACGTAGCGGTCGGCGCCGAAATTGACCGCATCAATCGCCGTTCCCAGTGTCGGCACGCCCGTAATCAAAATGAACACCGAACCGGGCGAGACTTCTTTGGCGTACTGGAGAAGCTCAACGCCGGTCATGTCTGGCATGCGAATGTCGGAAATAACGATGTCGTAGATCTGCGATTCCAGACGGCGCTTTGCCGCCTCGCCGCTCGCGGCGATATCGACGCGGTGGCCTTCCTTACGAAACGTGATTTCGAGCAGTTCGCAGATCGAGCGTTCGTCATCCACGATGAGCAGTTGCGCCATTTACTTACTCCTGCCCGTCGAAACCATGCGCGCTTCGCCATTTTCGTGTTGCTTGTCTCCGGCGAAGCGAGTCGCGCCGCGGCGCGGCAGCTCGATCACAAATGCGGAGCCGTGCGCCGGCTCCGATTCCACGCGGATGTGCCCTTCGTGGGCCTGCACAATCTGATAGACGATAGCCAGCCCCAGCCCAGTTCCCTGCGGAAATCCCGACTGAAATGGCTCGAAGAGTTTGCTCGCCTGGCGGGCGTCCATTCCTATGCCCGTGTCGCGAATCCCGATGCGCACCCAGTCGGCATCCGCGTCCAAGCTCACCGTCAGCGTACCTCCCTGAGGCATGGCCCTCAAAGCGTTATTGCACAAGTTCCAAAACACTTGCTTGATGCGGTCGCGGTCTGCGCGCGCGTGCGCATTGTGCGCCGTGAATTGCCTATCGATCCGGAATTTTCCCGCTTCTCCTTGTTCTCGTTCGATTAACATCAATGTTTCATCGATCAGCACGGCAATATCCGTATCCGAGAAAGAGTATTGTTTGTCCCGCGAATAGTCGAGGAAGTCGGTGATGATCTGATTGAGCCGCTCTGATTCGCGGCTGACAATCTGCACCAGCCGCTTATCGTCTTCGTCAAGAGGCGCCAGCCGGGCGAGCTCCTTCAGCGCGCCGGTCATCGCCGTCAGCGGCTGACGGATTTCATGGGCAATTCCCGCCGAAAGCCGTCCTACGGCGGCCATTCGCTCCTTGGTTGCGACTTCGTGCTCCAGGCGCTTTAATTCGGTCAAATCCTGAAAGCTAAAAACATATCCACTGATTTGATTCTGGCCGGAACGCAGAGGCGCTACTGACACTCCCAGGAATCTGCGGTCGCCGTCAGGCGTACGGAACTCCGTTTCCTTTCTCGATGCCAGGAATCCCGTTCCCGTATCTGCATCCGTCAACCAGAAACCGGGGAGCACCTCGCGAATCTGCTTGCCCTGAAATGCGGCCGGAGAAATGCCCGTGATCTCTCCCCCCGCGCGGTTCACCAGCAAGATGCGCCCCTCAAGGTCGGTGGTGATCAGTCCGCCGCGCATGGAGTGGATAATGTCTTCGTTGAACGCCTGTAAATCCTTCAACTCCTCGCGCTTCTCTTCCAGTTCCACGCCCTTGCTGCGCAGCATGTGAGCTAGCAGGCTTCCCAGGTACGCGACAGCAAAAAAAGCGACGAGGTTGCTCAGGACCCAGAATTCAAGCGCTCGCGGCGTCGGTGTGGTCAGCGAGGTACGCGGCATCACACCGTATTGCACCAGCTCGACCAGCATTCCAAGCAGCGCGAACGCGCCGCCCGCCACCAAGAACACGCCCCGCCTGGGCAACATCACGCTGGCCATCAACACCACGAGCAGATAAAGCGAGATGAAATAGCTTTCATGCCCTCCGGTCGAGTACACCAGTCCCGTCACTAAAATCAGGTCGCCGATAATCTGCAGCGGTGCGTGCCAGCGCGCTTGCGGAATCCAACGGAACAAAATAACGTAGCAAATGGCGAGCAAGTACCACAGCAGAATTACCGGCACGAAATATTTCGCGGTTAGCGGCAGCGGTGTGAGTTGGCTGACAGCCAGCACCACAGCCAAAAGGAAAGTGATGACGAGGAACCGGACTCGTCCCAACCAACTAAGCCAATCACTGGTATTTTGTGTGAGATCCATCCCCGATCCGTTCCTGGCAGAATACTCTCAAGGAACCGGACCCCCCATTTGCACTCAGCAAAACAAACTGATACGCAGCTTCCCGTTATAACACCTAGAAAGAAACCGCCATTGCCTCATACAGCCCGGGCACCGTTCTCATTGGCGAGCAGAGTTCTCTAGCCTCCGCCGTTTGCCAGCTTGCCGATCAGCGAGAACAGCGGCAAGTACATCGATATGACGACTCCGCCGACCACAACGCCCAAGAATACGATCATGACCGGCTCGAGCAGTGTCAGCAAATCTTTGACAGCAGCGTCGACTTCATCCTCGTAGAAGTCGGCAATCTTCTGTAACATGGTGTCCATCGCGCCAGTTTGTTCGCCAACCGCAATCATCTGCGTCACCATGCCCGGGAAAACATCTGTTTCCTTGAGTGGGTCAACCAATGAGCGGCCCGCCTCGACAGCCTTACGTGTTTTTTGGATGGCGCGCTCAACAATCGCGTTGCCGGACGTCCTTGCAGTGATATCCAAGCCCTCCAAAATAGGAACACCGCTCGAGATCAACGTGCCGAGCGTGCGCGTGAAACGCGCGACCGCAATTTTCCGGAGGATCATCCCAAGAATCGGAAGCTTCAGTAAGGTGCCATCAATCGCGTACCTTCCCTGGGCCGTACCGTACCATACCTTCAGTGCGACCACGATCCCAACAAAGGCCGCCAAGATTAAGAACCCGAACCAGCTTCCGATGAAGCGGCTCAGGCCGATCACGACGCGCGTCGGAAGCGGCAAGTTCGCCCCAAGTCCCGCAAACAGCGTGACAAATATCGGAACCACCTTCCACAGCAGCAAAATGATCACGGCTCCCGCAATACCGAGCACGGAAATAGGATAGATCAACGCCGACTTGACCGCTCGCGTGAGCTTGACGTTTTGCTCGATGTAGGTCGAAAGCCGCTGCAAGATCGTGTCTAAAATACCGCCCGTCTCGCCCGCTTCCACCATGTTGTGGTAGAGAGGGTCGAAAACTTTCTCGTACTGCTTCATCGAAGACGACAGCGTGGCGCCGCCTTCCACCGAGGCGCGAACGCCGGTTAATATCTTCTGGAAAGTCTTGTTCTCTTGCTGATTCGCAAGAATCTCAAGACACTGCACCAGCGGCAACCCGGCGTCGATCATCACCGAGAACTGTCGCGTGAAAATAGCGAGTTCCTTGGCTTTCACGCCGCCGCCAAAGGTCGGGAAGGCGAACTCCTTGCCTTTC
>DATGJE010000141.1:0-3717 GCA_035295305.1 Candidatus Acidiferrales bacterium
CTTACGTCGCCACGCTAATTCCTGACGCGCCCACAAGGAGTCCTCGATGAAATGCGCTGTTCACACCGACGTTGACGCCACCGGCTTCTGCCGCAACTGCGGCAAAGCCCTTTGCGCGCAATGTGCCCGCGAAGTCCGCGGCGCTCTGTATTGCGAGGAGTGCCTGGCGCGCATGGTCGTCAGCCCGTCGCCCGCGGCGCCGGGAGTTCACGCAGGACCCAATCCCGGAGCTGCTTGCGCGCTCGGTTTCATTCCTGGCCTGGGCGCCGTCTACAACGGTGAATACGTTAAGGGACTCATTCACGTGATAATTTTCGGCGGCCTCATCGCGCTTATGAGCAGTGATTCGTTGCCGGGAGGAATGCTCGGCCTTGTGATCGTCTTTTTCATCGCCTTTTGCTGCTACATGCCGATCGACGCTTATCGCACCGCGCGCGCCAAGCAACTCGGTCAGCCCGCGCCCGGCCTTTTTGTCGAAGGCGAAGGCGGCCGGCCCATTGGGGCTTACGTGCTCATTGGCCTTGGCATTTTCTTTCTGCTGGGCACTCTGGGAATTTTCAATTCGATTTTTATCTGGCGATTCTGGCCGCTGGCTCTTGTCGCCGTCGGGGTACTGTTGATTTGGAAGCGGAACCGAGTCCCCTCATAAGGGTTCTTTAGGAGGATTGCGATGCACTGGAGAAATTGCAATTGCACTCGTTGCCGCATGCGCGGCTTGATGGGTCCTGCCATCCTTATCACCCTCGGCATTTTATTCTTCATCGGCCAGTACGACTGGCACTATTCGTTCGAGCGCTTGTGGCCCGTCATCTTGATTGTCATCGGCGTCGTAAAGGTCCTTTCAGAGACCGCTTCGACCGAAGGTCACATTGACCCGGGCAGCTGGCAGAATCCGTCGGCGGTTCCGCCGAACGTTCCGCCGCCTGGTTACGTGCCGCCACAAAATCCACCACCGCCGTCGCAACCTCGATGACTCCTTACTACCGTCAACGGCGCTCGATTTTCGGCGGCCTGATTCTCATCCTCATCGGCGTGATTTTTCTCCTTTATGAATATCACCCGGAGATGGAGATCGGCCGCCTATTCACGCATTACTGGCCCCTCCTCTTGATCCTTTGGGGCATCGCCCGCCTCTTCGATCACTTACTCGCCACTCGCACAGGCGAAGCGCGGCCTCCCGGCATCTCGGGAGGCGAAATCGCTCTCATTATTTTGCTTCTGCTCGTCGTGGCCAGCATGGCTGGATTCGACTGGGCGCGCAGGAATAATCCTGGCATCGATTTCGGGATGGGCGATATGTTTGAGCATTCCTACGATTGGAAAAGTTCTTTGCCCGTCGTTCCGGTAAAGACGAACGAAGTCATCTCTATCTCTACTGTGCGCGGCGATATCTCGGTGCATCCCGGCACTGACTCAGAGCTTCACGTCTCTGTGCACAAGACCGCAAGCGCCTCGGACGAGAACGAAGCCCGCCAAGCCGCCGACAAAGTAGAAGTCAAAGTGACTCCCACCGACAGCGGCTACCAAATTCAGCCGCAAATCTCCGGCGACGAAGGACCCGACGTCAGAGTAGACCTCGACATCGAATTGCCCAATCATGCAACCATCAACGCGCAAACCAGCCGCGGCGACATTACCGTCGCTCAAATGACTGGACCCGTCACCATCCATTCGAAAAGCGGTGACCTCAATATCCACGACATTTCCGGCGACGTCGACGCCGACCTCGCCCACGGCGACGCCCGCTTCACTAACATCAAGGGCAATGTCCGGCTCACCGGTCATGGAGGCGAAATCAATCTCTCCGGCATCACCGGAGATGCCACCATGGAGGGCGATTTCTTCGGTCCGATTCGCGCCAGTAACGTTTCAAAAACCACGCGCTATACTTCTTCTCGCACGAATCTAACTATCGCTCATCTCTCTGGTCAGTTGGAAATGGATTCCGGTGACTTGTCGATTTCCAATGTTCCGGGCAGCGTCCAGCTTTCTACCGCGAATAAAGACGTCACGCTCGACGGCGTCGTTGGCAGAATCGATATCACCGACAAGCACAGTGATATTCAAGTAACCGTGCCTCGGCCGCCTCACGACGACGTCCTGATCGCCGACGAATCCGGCAGCATCAGCATCACTCTTCCCGCGCAATCAAACTTTGAAATCTCCGCTGTCTCCCGCAAGGGCGACATTGAAAATGATTTCGAATCCGCCGGCCTCAAATCCTCAAACACCGGCGATACCACGGTTGTGCAAGGCACATACGGCGCGCGCGGCCCGCGCATCACTCTCAGCACCACCTACGGCACCATCTCCATCCACAAATCCGGTCAAAAGTAAAAGCGCTCCGTTGCGCTTTCGTAGCCGGCCAAATTTTCCTGGGGTCAGTCGAGGAATTGCACTGCTTGCGTCGCGATTTACACGTCTGTTTGCAATTTCACTAGTCCATCGAGCAAGTCATAAAAACTCGGAAACGAAATGCCCACGCAATCCGCGTCGCGAATCACCGTTTCGCCTTGCGCGCCCAACGCCGCAATCGACAACGCCATGGCAATTCGATGGTCATGGTGAGGCTCAATCGTCGCTCCGTGCAGTCGTCCTGCAGACCGTCCCGCGACTCGCAATCCATCCGGAAATTCCTCCACTTGCGCGCCCATCAAGCGCAGATTCTCCGCCATCGCCGCGATCCGGTCGCTTTCCTTCACCCGCAACTCCTGCGCATCGCGAATTTCAATTCCGTCATCGGTATACGGGCCAAGCGCCGCCAGCATTGGCAACTCATCAATCACGCGCGCCACCATCGCTCCTGAAACCTTCCCGCTCCTCAGCGGCGCATGACGAACATTAATATCCCCGACCAATTCGCCGTTCCTCATCGCCACGGCAACCACCGAAATCGCCGCGCCCATCGACACCAATAAATCCAATATTGCCGTCCGCGTCGGATTCAACCCCACACTTTGGATGGTCAGTTCCGTCCCGGGCACCACAAGCGCCGCTCCCAGGAAAAATACCGCCGCCGACAAATCTCCCGGCACGCCCAACGGCCGTCCCACCAGTTTCGGTCGCCCTTTCAGCCGAATCGCGTTGCCATTTCGATCGCCGCCTCGGACCGCCGCATACTCAACCGTCGCCCCCAGTTCGCGCAACGCAATCTCCGTATGGTCGCGTGTACGCACGGGCTCGTGAACCACCGTCTCCCCGTCCGCAAAAAGTCCCGCGAGCAGCACCGCCGACTTCAACTGCGCGCTCGCCATTTTCGGCGCATATTCGATGGCGTGCAGTTTCGCTCCTTGAATTTCGAGCGGCGCAAATTCATCGTCGCGCGCGCGAATCTCCGCGCCCATTTGCCGCAGCGGCTCCATCACGCGCCGCATCGGCCGCCGCCTCAGCGACTTGTCTCCCGTCAGCTCCGAACTAAAACCTTGCCCCGCCAGCGCTCCCGCTAACAGTCGCATCGTCGTGCCGCTATTTCCCGCATCCAACGCCTTTCGCGGCGCCTTCCACCCGCCCAATCCCTTTCCTTCGATGACAACGCTTCCTGCCTTCTCCTCGATTTTCACTCCCAGCCCGCGCAGGCACGCGAGCGTGCTCGCGCAGTCCGCCGCCCTGGAAAAATTGAAAATCTCGCTGCTCCCCTCCGCCAACGAAGCGAGAATCGCGTACCGGTGCGAAATGGATTTGTCCCCTGGCACCAGGAGCACGCCGCCAAAAGCCTTC
>DATGJE010000142.1:0-6396 GCA_035295305.1 Candidatus Acidiferrales bacterium
TTGACACGGTAGAGGTCTGCGGTTCGAGCCCGCACGGGCCTACCATTCTTTTCAAAAGGTTGCGCTAATTTGCGCCTGCGCGCTTCGCCGCCAAGGCGGACATTGAACCCGCACGCTTCAACCGAAGCGTTTGCGGCATGCAGGAGAACGGCACAAATCGTTTAGCGCGTTAAAGGTGCTCGACCGTCCACCGGTATCCCGGCGTTTTTTCGCATGCAGAATGACGTGTTCTGTATATCGGAATAGTCGGCGAGCATCTAAACTAAGTCCATGTACAAGACTAACTCCATATACAAAGCGAAAGCTTACTCCGCTGCCGGCGCCACATCACCGCTGGCCTCCGCCACGATCGAGCGGCGCGACCTAACTGAGCACGACGTGCAAATCGAAATCCTATTCTGCGGCATCTGCCATTCCGATCTGCATTCGGTGCGTAACGAGTGGAGCGAATTTATGCCCACCGTCTACCCGATTGTTCCGGGCCATGAGATCGTCGGCCGTGTCACCAAGGTCGGCTCAGGAGTCAGCAAATTCAAGACGGGCGACCTCGCCGCGGTTGGCTGCATGGTCGACTCTGACGGCACTTGCCCCGAGTGCCGGGCCGGCTTTGAGCAGTTCTGCCCGAACTTAACGCTCACCTTCAATTCGCCGGACAAGCACCTTGGAGGCGTCACCTATGGCGGCTACTCCGACAGCATCGTGGTCGACCAGAGGTTCGTCCTGCACGTCCCGTCGAACCTGAACCTCGCCGGAGCTGCGCCTGTGCTTTGTGCCGGAATCACCACTTACTCGCCGATGCGTCACTGGGGCGTAACCAAGGACAAGAAAGTTGGTGTAGTCGGTCTCGGCGGACTGGGCCACATGGCCGTGAAATTTGCACACGCGCTCGGAGGCCACGTTGTGGTCTTCACAACTTCACCCAGCAAAAAGGACGATGCGCTCCGCCTGGGAGCAGACGAGGTCGTGATCTCGCGGAATGCGGACGAGATGCAAAAGCACGCCGAGAGCTTTGATTTCATTCTCGACGCCGTTTCCGCCGACCATGACATCAACGCTTACATCAACCTGCTGCGTCGCGATGGCAACCTTACGCTCGTCGGCGCACCGGCGAAGCCACTGGCGATATCTGCTTTCAGCCTGATCATGCGGCGTCGCAGTTTTTCAGGCTCGAACATCGGCGGAATCGCCGAAACACAGGAAATGCTCGATTTCTGCGGAAAGCACAACATAACCGCTGACGTGGAAGTCATCCCGATCCAGAAAGTCAACGAAGCCTACGAGAGACTGCTTAAGTCGGATGTGAAGTACCGCTTTTCCATCGATATGGCTTCTCTCAAATCTGAGTGAAAAGATGTGAATAAGCAGGCCCAATTTGATTTGTAAGGAGAAGCAAATGCAAAAACGCAAATTGGGAAAAAGCGACTTGGAAGTCTCGGCCATTGGGCTGGGCTGTATGGGCCTGAGTTCCGGCTACGGGCCCGCCGTGGACAAGAAGGAAGGGATCTCGCTGATTCGAGCGGCGATCGAACGCGGAGTCACGTTTTTCGATACTGCGGAAGTCTACGGCCCGTTCGTGAATGAAGAACTCGTCGGCGAAGCGCTCGCCCCGTTCCGTAAAAAAGTGGCGATAGCAACCAAATTCGGATTCAAAATTGAGCGGAACACCGGCGAACAGGCTGGGCTGGACAGCCGGCCAGAACACATCAAGGAAGTGGCCGAGGCCTCGCTCAAACGCCTGAAGACTGACGTCATCGACCTGTTCTATCAGCACCGCGTGGATCCGAACGTTCCGATCGAAGACGTCGCCGGAGCCGTGAAGAAGCTGATTCAGGAAGGCAAGGTGAAGCACTTCGGACTCTCGGAAGCAGGCGTGCAGACCATTCGCCGTGCGCACAAAGTTCAGCCCGTTACCGCGCTGCAGAGCGAATATTCCCTCTGGTGGAGAGAGCCTGAAGCGGAGGTGCTCCCGGCACTGGAGGAACTGGGGATCGGTTTCGTTCCATTCAGTCCTCTTGGTAGAGGGTTCCTTACGGGAAAGATCAGCGAAGATACGAAGTTCGACAAAGACGATTTCCGCAACATCGTGCCTCGCTTCACGCCAGAGAACCGGAAAGCGAATCAGGGGTTGGTGGATCTGATTGGCAGATTCGCACAACAGAAGAAAGCGACGCCTGCTCAGATCGCACTCGCGTGGCTGCTTGCGCAAAAGCCGTGGATTGTGCCGATCCCGGGAACGACCAAGCTGGCGCGGCTCGAAGAAAACATCGGAGCCGATAGCGTGGAACTCTCGCGCGACGATCTCCACGAACTGGAGACCGCAACTTCAAAGATCGCGGTGCAAGGCGCTCGGTATCCCGAAGAGCTGCAAAAAATGGTGGGCCGCTGAGCAGAAAAAGAGGACCAAAAGCTGAGGCGGAGGAGTGTTGTATACTTCGGCGGGATTGAAACGAAAATTGAGTATTGGGTCAGTTTGAATTTTGACTCTTTGTGTCACGATCAAGAAAATTCAAACTGACCCATCACCGAAAATTGGGCGTGCGAGTGAGGAGAAATTCTATGCGACGATTTTGGCTGGTGTTTTTGGCGGCGACAGCGATGCTCGCGGCGGCGGGATTCGCGCAGCAAGCTTCGAACGAGGGACCTTATAAAGTTTTGCGAACCGCGAAAGTCGGAGGCGAAGGCGGATTTGATTACGTGTACGCGGATTCGGTGGGACGTCGGTTGTACGTTCCGCGTCCCGCAGCGTCTGGCGCGCGAGTGACGGTGTTCAACCTCGACACGTTCGAGCCGGCGGGCGAAATCCCGAATTCCAACGCGCGCGGAGTGGCCGTGGACCCGAAGTCAAATCACGGCTTCGCGAGCAGCAAGCCGGTGGTGATGTGGGACACGACAACGCTTGCGACCATCAAGACGATCGATGTAGACGGCGGGCCGGATGGAATTTTATTCGACCCGTTCAACGAACGCGTCTACATTTTCAGCCACCGCGCACCGAACGTGACGGTGATCGACGCGACGAACGGTTCGGTGGTGGGGACGATTGACCTGGGCGGAGCGCCGGAGCAGGCAGTGACGGATGGGAACGGGCACATCTACGTTGATATCGAGGACAAGGACAACATCGCGGTGGTGGATGCGAAAACGATGAAGGTGACGGCGCATTATGATCTCGGCGGCAAGGGAGGAGGGCCGGGCGGACTGGCATTTGACGTGAAGAATCACATTCTGTTTGCGGCGTGCCACAATCCGCAAACCATGGTGATTCTGAGTTCGGACGACGGCAAAATCATCACGACGCTGCCAATTGGCATGGGAACGGACGGCGCGACGTTCAATCCGGATACGATGGAAGCGTTCAGTTCGCAGCGCGATGGGACGTTGACGGTGATTAAGGAGAACAGCCCGACGGACTTCGTGGTGGAGCAGACGGTGCAGACGACTCCGTGGGCCAAGACGCTGACGCTGGACAGCAAGACGGGGCACATCCTGCTGATCGCAGCGCAGTTCGGTCCGCCACCGACGCCGCCAGAGGCAGGAGGACGTCCGAGCCGCGGGCAGATGGTGCCGGGTTCGTTTTCGATACTTGAGGTGGGGAAATAAGAAGCCGACTGCTCGAGTTTCTCCTGAAGTGCGAAAAAATTAGAGGGGGAGCTAGTGATTTGGAGCAGTAGTGTTGCGTTTCCAAGATTCCGGATACGTGAGCTTGAAGCAGCAAACCCTGCCTCAGGGGCTGAAGCCGTTTTCCCTCTGAGCCTTGACCGGCACGGTTAAAACCTTGCCCTGACACCACCGACGGGTAAAGACGGCGACGTGAAGGCCGCGAACAGACGTTTAAGGTGCGGCAAGGAAAATCCCCGCCCTTCGCGCCCAAAGTTCACGGGCGCTCCCTTCCTGCGTCAGGGTAAACAGGATGGGGCACCCGCAAGGGCAACTTCGAAATCGCGCCGGCGCGCGCGCTAGAAATGGCAGGATGCGGCGCCGTGCTTTTCCAAATATTTCTGGTGGTACTCTTCCGCGCGATAAAAAGGACCTGCCGTGGTGATTTCGGTGGCGATAGGGCGTTGGAATTTGCCACTCGCGGCGAGCGCCGCTTTTGATTTCTCCGCGATGGCCTGCTGCTCTGGCGAATGAACGAAGATTGCGGAGCGGTATTGCGTGCCAACGTCGGGTCCCTGGCGGTTCACTTGCGTTGGATTATGAATCTGCCAGAAAACATCGAGCAACTGGTCGTAACTGATCTTCTGCGGATCGAACGTGACCTGCACGACTTCGGCGTGGCCTGTCGTGTGCGCGCAAACATCTTTATAGGTCGGGTTCGGCGTGTGCCCGCCGCTATAGCCCGACGCAACGTCCACGACGCCTGGCAATCGCCGGAATGCCGCTTCGACTCCCCAAAAACAGCCGGCTCCAAAAGTGGCGATTTCGGTCATAAGATCCTCCCGTTAGTGCGCGCCGCCGTACCATTTTAACACTATGGCGGGCAGCACTTTTTATGTGTTTAAACTTATTGTGGCAAACCGAAAAAATCGAGGGGAGGAACCATTGTGACCTGGATTCGAACCATTCCGTTATCTGAAGCCGATCCGGCCTTGCGGGAAGCGATCGAAGGACAGCGGGCGCTATATCCGGCGGAATATGCTGTTCCGGTTTTTCCAACCAAAGACGGACCGTCCGCAATCGTGGCCTCGCACAGCCTGATTCCGGCGGCGTTAAAGCACGCCTTCTCGACATTCGGAGCACTGATGTCGAAGGATCTGCCGCTCTCCCGGCGACAACACGAAATGATCACCACGGTCGTCTCCGTGACGAATCGATGTTTCTATTGAATTGAATCACACGCAGAGTTTCTGCGCCGAGTAACGTTGAATACGGATTTAGTCGAAGCGTTGCGGCGAGATTACAAGACCGCGCCCATCACCGAACAAGAACGGACGATGCTGGATTACGCGGCGCAAATGACAACGGACGCGACGAAGATCAGCCGCACGGATCATGAGCGTCTTCGCGCCGCGGGATTTGACGATCGCGGCATTCTGCAAATCACATTGATTGCGGCGTGGTTCAACTACATCAACCGAGTGGCGGATGCGCTCGGAGTCGGACGAGAATAGTGCTCAGTAGGGATTGCTGTCGCCGAAATCGATGGCTTCTTCTGGGTTTTGCTGCTCAGCTGCCGAGTGGCTGTGCAGCAAGCGAACGCAACGATTCCAGCGGAGAACGGCATCGTCATTGCCCGGTGGGCGGATTTTCTCGGCTTCGGCGAAACAGCGCAGGGCTTCTTCGAAAAGTACGCGAAGGGCGTGCAACGGCCGACCGGCACTGAGTTGCACTTTCGCGCGGCGTTCATTGAGAAGGCCGAGATAGTAAAAGCGCTCGTAGGAATTTTCGAGGCGCTCAAAAATGGTTTGGACTTCCGCGTACCGATCCGACGGAGCGCCGGTGAACTGGTCCGTGATGGACAGGCCGAGCACGCGGAGAGCGAGTTGATGGTTGGGTTCGATGGCAAGAATGTCGTGGCAGATCGATTCCGCCTCTTCGGGCTCATTCAGATAGCGATACAGCTCCGTCTTGGCGATGGCTTCGGGAATTCCCGCCTTCGAAATGGATTTTAACGCGTGGTCCATGGCGCCTCCGCCCTGACTAAGTATCGCCGGAACGCTTGAATTTGCGGGCGATCCAAACTAACGGATCGTAGAACTGATCGACGACGCGTTCCTTCAGCGGGATGATTGCGTTATCGGTGATGTGAATGCTCTCAGGGCAAACTTCCGTGCAGCATTTGGTAATATTGCAAAATCCGATTCCCATCTGGTCTTTAATACCTTTGATGCGCGACAGATTATCGAGAGGATGCATTTCGAGGCCGGCAACGCGGACAAAAAACCTGGGGCCGGCATACTGCTGTTGTTTTTGATGATCGCGGAGGACGTGGCAGACGTCCTGGCACAAAAAACATTCGATGCACTTGCGAAATTCCTGCGCGCGGTCGACGTCGGCTTGAAGCATCTTCCAATCTGTTCCAGGACGCGGCGAAAACGCGGGGATTTTTTTGTTCACCTGATAATTCCAGGAGACGTCAGTGACCAGATCCTTGATCACGGGAAATGTTTTCATCGGTGCGACAGTGATGGGCTTGTCCGTCGGGAGCGAATCCATGCGCGTCTTGCAGGTGAGCCGCGGGCGACCATTGACTTCGGCGGAGCAGGAGCCGCAGCGGCCGGCCTTGCAGTTCCAACGGACGGCGAGATCGGGAGCGAGATGACCCTGGATGTAGTGAAGCGCGTCGAGAACCACCATGCCAGGCGCGATGGGGACGCGATAGTCGACTGGAGCGCCACCTTCGCGCGTGCCACGAAATACGGCTAAGACGGCTTCTGCCACGAGCGGCCTCCGCTG
>DATGJE010000143.1:0-6573 GCA_035295305.1 Candidatus Acidiferrales bacterium
ATGGCTTATTACACGGCCGGACTGGTTCACGAACTGAAGCCCTTGTCGTCTTCGCTTCACGACAAGCATTACTCGCGCAAGCACGGAAGCGCGGCGTACTACGGGCAACCGCCGGACAAAACATGATTTCTGAATCGCGGCTTGCGGATTTTTGCTTCTATTAAATTAAGCGGCGTCGCGCAAATTCTGAGCAAGAAGCTGCGTAATTGAGTTGAACAGCGAAAAACCGGCAATCGAGTTTCTCCGTGCCACGAGGCGATGAATGTCTACAAACAAAAAGATGACATTGGGTTTGATCGTGGGCAACCGAGGCTTTTTTCCCGGCCACCTTGCCGAGTCCGGCCGCAAAGAAATGATTTGCACCCTAAACGGTGCTGGCATGGACGTGATCGCGCTCACGCCCGAACAAAGCGGCTATGGCGCCGTCGAAACCTACGACGAGGCAATGCGCTGCGCTGAATTATTCAAAGCGCACAGCGAACACATTGACGGCGTCATCGTCACGTTGCCGAATTTTGGAGACGAGCGCGCAATCGCCGACACACTGCGCCTTTCGACTCTTCGCGTTCCCGTGCTGGTTCAAGCCACTCCCGACACGCCTTCGAAAATGTCCATTTCGTTTCGGCGCGACAGTTTCTGCGGAAAAATGTCCGCCTGCAACAATCTGATGCAGTACGGCATTCCTTACTCCCTTACTTCCTCGCACACCGTCGCGCCCGGCTCGCCTGAATTCAAAAAGGATCTCGACTGGTTCGCCGGTGTTTGCAGCGTCGTGAAAGGCCTGAAAAATCTCCGCATCGGCAGTATTGGCGCCCGTCCTACGGCGTTCAACACCGTCCGTTACAGCGAAAAGATCCTCGAGTCGCAGGGAATCTCCGTCGAAACGCTCGATCTCTCGGAAGTGATCGGCCGCATCCAGCGCATGAAAGACACCGACGATGCCGCGCAAGCGAAGCTCCAATCCATCGAAAAGTACGTCTCCACGAACGACGTGCCCAAAGCCGCCCTGCTGAAAATGGCTAAATTGGGAACCGTGATTGACCAGTGGATGAAACAGACGCACGTCACCATCAGCGCCATCCAGTGCTGGACTTCGATCGAGGAAAATCTTGGCGTCGTTCCTTGCACCGTGATGAGCATGATGAGCGACGATCTCATGTCCAGCGCCTGCGAAGTGGATATTTGCGGAGTTCTCAGCATGCATGCGCTGCGCCTCGCTTCTGAATCTCCCAGCGCCTTGCTCGACTGGAACAACAATTACGGCGACAATCCAGACAAGGCCGTCTGCTTTCACTGCAGCAATCTGCCGAAGCAGTTTCTGAAAACTGTAAAAATGGATTATCAGGCCATCATCGCCGGCACTGTTGGCAAGGAAAATACTTTCGGCACCTGTGTGGGTTTGGTCAAGCCCGGCAAGATGACTTTCGCTCGCTTCTCCACGGACGATCGCGCAGGTTATGTCCGCGGCTACCTCGGTGGCGGCACCTTCACCGACGATCCGCTTGAGACCTTTGGCGGTGCGGGCGTCGTTGAAATCCCTCGTATGCAGAAACTGTTGCGCTACATCTGCGAAAACGGTTTTGAACATCACGTCGCGGCGAATTTTTCCTCCGTCGCGGGTGCCGTTCACGAAGCGGCTACGCGCTACCTCGGGTGGCAAACCTACTGGCACGGAAATTAGGAGCGGGAACGGCAATCGATGGCCATCGTAGCAGGCGTTGACTTCGGCACTTTGAGCGTCCGCGTCTCCATCGTGGATAGCGAGAAGGGAATGCTCGCTTCCGCGGTCGCCGAATATCCTTTGCACCGCAAGCGCGAAGATCCTGAGTTGGCGACGCAATCTCACGAAGATCACATGCGCGCTCTTGTTTCCGCCACGCGCGATGCCGTGAAACAGGCGGGCATCTCCGGCGACAGTATCGAGTCGATTGCGCTCGACACCACGGGTTCTTCTGTTATCCCCGTCGGCCGCGACATGACTCCTCTCGGCGAGTATTACCTCTGGTGCGACCATCGCGCAAAATCCGAAGCAGCCGAAATCACCGAAATGGCTCACCGCGAAAACCTCGAAGCAATTCGCTGGTGCGGCGGCGTTTATTCTTCTGAGTGGGGATTCGCCAAGCTCCTCCATTGGCTCCGCCACAATCCCGCCAAGCGTGGACAGTTCGCCAGCGCATTTGAACACTGCGACATGGTGGCCGCCACATTGTGCGGCGTCACGGATCCGCGCAAGGCCAAGCGCAGCATTTGCGCGATGGGCCACAAATGGCTCTGGCATTCGGACCTGGACGGTTTGCCGTCCGAGGAATTTCTGGTCAAAGTCGACCCTCTGCTCGCGGGCGTGCGGGAAAAGCTCGAAGGCTCCTACGAAACCTCCGACAAAATTGCCGGCAAGTTATCGCCATCGTGGGCCGAAAAGCTGGGCTTGCGCGCGGGTATCCCAATTCCTGTGGGCGCGTTCGACGCTCACTGGGACGCGATTGGCGCGGGCGCTCGCGAAAAAGACATCGTGAACGTTGTTGGCACTTCCACGTGCATCATCGGAATCACCAAGCAGACTCAGCTTGTGCCCGGCGTTTGCGGAGTGGTGAACGGCAGCGTGCATCCTTCTTACACCGGCATCGAAGCGGGACTTTCCGCGACGGGCGACATTTTCGAAGCCATCGCGCGCCGCGCAAACACTTCCATCTCCGAGCTTAGCCGCGGCCTCGACAAATATTCCGCCGGTCAAACGGGTCTTCTGCGCATGACGTGGGACAACGGTGACCGCACGGTCCTGGTGAACGCCAACCTTCGAGGCATGACGCTCGGCTGGAATTTGCAACACACCGCGCAAGACGAATTGTTCGCCGCCATTGAGGGAACCGCGTTTCATACTCGCGTCATACTCGACCGCATGGCGGAACACGCCGTGCGCATCGAGCGCGTCATTAATTCGGGCGGCATTCCGCAGAATAATCCTGTGCTGAATCAAGTCTATGCCAACGTCCTTCGCCGGCCGGTGCTGGTGCCGAGCCGCAAAGTCACCAGCCTTGGTTCAGCGATCTTTGCTTTCCTCGCCGCCGGAACGTTCAAGACGGTTGAAGAAGCTCAGCAAAAAATCTGCCCACCTCACGTGGTTTACAAGCCGCAGGAAGAAACGCAAAACGTTTACAACGATCTGTACGGCCTTTACCGGCGCTTGTATTTCGATTTCGGCAGAGCAGGGAAGGATTCCACGTTCGGTGATGTGTTGCCCGCGCTGATTCGCATTGCCAAAGAGCAAACGGCCGTCGCCGAGGACAATTCACAGGTGCAATCGCAGTCGTTGAAAGCTTGATGTCGCAAGTTCATCTGCATTTCCTCAGAGAGTCGTTTTCGCGGAATTCAGGAATCTTCCCGCACTTTTCCTGATGCCCAGGTTTGAGTTGGAATTACAATTGTGTAGAAGCATGTTTTCGGCTCGAAGTTAAATCTGCTTACGGATGGCAACTGCCTTGCGAGAAATGAAAAGTTGAATCGCACAAAAACGCAAATCTCCTGCCGCGCGCTTCTATTTGACATGGATGGTGTTCTGCTCGATTCGACTCCGGCGGTTGCGCGTGTCTGGCATGGGTGGGCCGTCGAGCACGGTTTCAATCCGCCGGAAGTTGTGCGCGCCGCGCACGGACGCCCGAGCATTTCGACGATCCGCGATTATCTACCGAATTCCGATCACCACGCGGAGAATCGCGAGGTGGAAAGAAGGGAACTCGCCGATTTGGAGGGTATCGTACCCTGGCCCGGCGCGATTGAACTCCTGCGTTCGCTTCCCATCAATCAATGGGCGATCGTGACTTCCTGCACGCGGCCGTTGGCCGAAGCGCGGCTTGTCGCCGGTGGACTTCCCCGTCCCAAATTTTTCATTTCTTCCGACGACATCAAGAATGGAAAGCCTGCGCCCGATCCCTATCTCAAAGGTGCGCAATTGCTGGGACTGAATCCCGCGGACTGCATTGTCGTGGAAGACGTCCCCGCAGGCGTCCGCTCAGGAAAAGCCGCCGGATGCAGAGTGATTGCCTTGTGTACAACGATGCCCGAAGCTGATCTGCGAAATGCCGGCGCCGACTGGCTGGCGGAAAATTGCGCGGCGATTTCGGTGATTGCGGCGCAAGCCTCGAACGGCAATATCGCTCTCGCCGTTGAAGAACTTGAAAGAAGCTCGCCGCGCGATTAAAATACCCGCAATCATCCCCGCAACGTCATCACCGAAACAGAATGCGCGGCAAAAGTCTGACGAAAATTCCGCCCAGCTCCCGAAAACGACTTGCGTTTCGCCGCCACCTGATTTGGATTCGCAAATGTGTTCGTAGCGTCGAGTGACGCGCCATTAATCTCATAGAGGTCGCCGGAAACCTGCGGATTAAATCCCTCTATCACGATGTCCGCTGAAACAGCATCAGTAGGATGCCGGTTCACAACAGCGAGAGTCAGCTTCCCATTCGCTTTGTCCGTCGTCGCAGACACATCCAGATACGGTACGTCATACGGCACCTCAGCCGCTCGCGGAAACGCGTCTGAACGCACCAGCGGATCAAGCGCTACATCTCCGCAATAGTCGGTGTACAGCTTGAGCGGGTAGTACGTCGTCTGCAGCACAATTCCAGTCGCATTGGCCATGATAGGCGCAATCACGTTCACCAGCTGCGCGATATCCGCCAGCTTCACTGTCTGGCAATGACGATGGAATGAGTTCAAGCCCGACGCTACCCACAGCGCGTCGCGCAAGTTGTAAACTTCTTCCAACATGTGATTGTCACCGCGGTGGAACCACGACCGAAACCAGATATTCCATTCGTCCACGGCGATTGCCACGCGTTCTTTTTTTCTGCTCCTCGACATCGCCGCAGTGATCACCGCGTCCAGCACTTCAATCTGTCTCTCGAAGTAATGTGCATCCTGGAATTCTTTTGCATTGTCCGTGCTGCCGCCATAATGATGCAGCGAAATATAATCAACAATGTCGGTGAGCTTTTCGAGGACGGGTAAATTCCATTCCACGCCGGGCCCGCCGCACGCGACGAGCTTAATCGACGGGTCGATCCATCGCATCATCTTGCCGAATTCCAAAGCTGCGGCGGCGTAGTCCGCTGCGTCTTTGCTTCCAGCCTGCCAGCTTCCATAAACTTCATTGCCCAGAGCCCAATACTTAACGTTGTAGGGATCCGCGTGCCCGTTTTTTCTGCGTTGATTGGCCCAGTAAGTGTTCGTCGTCGCGTTGCAGTATTCCACCCAGTCCGCCGCGTCTTGCATTGTGCCCGTGCCCATGTTTACGCAGATATATGGCTCGGCGCCGAGCTTGCGGCAGTATTCGATGAACTCGTCGGTACCAAATCGGTTCGACTCTTCTTCCTGCCAGGCAGTATCCCAGCGACGCGGACGCGCGTCTTTCGGCCCGATTCCGTCCTTCCAATTGTATCCGGACGAGAAATTTCCTCCCGGCCATCGGAGCACAGAGACATGCATGCCACGCGCCGCTTCGAGCACGTCCTTGCGAAAACCATCGCTGTCCGCCAACGGCGATCCTTCATCATAAATTCCGCCGTAGATGCACCGCCCGAGATGCTCGGTAAAATTCCCGTAAATATTTCGGTCGATTACGCCGATCTTCCGGTCGAAATCAATCTTGATTCTAGCCGCGGCACTAGCCGGGGCCGCTGACTGCTCCTGCGCCATCGAAATCGGCCAGCCGCGCGGCGGCATGGCGAAGGGAATCGCCGCAGTTCCCAGCACCGCAGTCACTCCTGCTTTTAGAAAGCCGCGTCTTCCAGGCCTCTCAACTGTCATTGGCGAATCCCTCCAGCAAAACGTTGAATGCGGAATGCAGGTCTGCGCAATCCAAATAATTCCGATACCGCCCGTTATTTATGCTGAAAACGTTTACTCGTCAACAGAAGAATCGCGAATGATCGTCAGCACCAGAATCGGCTTTCAGCATTCGGAGATCGGAAGGCGCTGGCAGTCCGCATCGTTACCCTTGCCACAGCTCCCGGTCACTCGCATCGCGCCCACGCGAGCTGTATCGCCGCTAACCAAAGTATTTAGTGCATCTTGCTTGAAAGCGTATATTATATCCCGTTCCGCGCGCACTATTGCCTTGGCCACGATGGTTTACCTTCGCAAGGCGTCGCCAATGCATTGATAAGTTTTTCGAGGAGGCAACATCCGGTGCGGCTTCGCACGTTTGCATTGCTGGTTGTCGCCTTGGGCATTTCGCCCGCGGCTCTCGCGCAACAATCCGTCGAGAACTCCCAATTTCAGGTTCGTTTTTCTACCTCTGGAGTCACCAGCCTCAAACACGTCCATGACAAATATGACACCGACTACATAGCTTCCGGTGAAGCCCTCGGGGATGTCGTAATTCGATACCGCACGCCCGGAGATCACGACTGGAAGCAAGCCTCTGCTGCAAGGATCGACGACAATCATTCAGCTGGTTCGTCCGCAGCCACCTATATAATCGGCACCGCTATCCCCACTATCGCGACCTCTAGCCGCGCCTCCGCTTCCGTTACTTCTCCCGCCGTGTTTGCGCTAAACGACAAAATTGTGCCT
>DATGJE010000144.1:0-3871 GCA_035295305.1 Candidatus Acidiferrales bacterium
CGCAGGACTCTCCGTCCAGCATGCCTATCCACCAGGCGTAGGCACATGGGAGATTTCGACAGTCACCGTAGTCGGCGTCGCTATGGTCGGGTCGCTCTTCGCATCCGATGCGTGGTACGACATCACCTTCACTGCTTCAGAGGTAAAACGCCCGGGCCGCAATCTGCCGCTTGCACTTTTTTTTGGGACGATGATCGTCACAACTCTGTACGTCCTTGCCAATTTCGCCTACTTACGCGTGCTGCCCATGGCGGGCGATCCCCACGGCGCAACAATTATTTCGCGGGGCATTCAGTTCGCCACCGACGGCCGCGTTGCAACGGCGATGTTGCAAGTCATATTCGGTCCCATCGGCGCAATCGTTATGGCCGTCGCAATTTTGGTTTCGTGCTTCGGCTGCAACAACGGACTGATTCTCGCTGGCGCGCGGATTTATTACGCCATGGCCAAAGACGGGCTGCTCTTCAAATCGATTGGACGCATTAACGCCAAGCACGCGCCGGGCGTCGCTCTCATCGTCCAGTGTGTGTGGGCGTCTGTGCTTTGCCTTTCCGGCACATACAATCAGCTCCTCGATTTTCTGATCTTCGCGGAATTGATCTTCTACATTTTGACGCTGGCCGGACTTTTCGTGCTGCGCCGCACGCGGCCCACGATGGAGCGCCCTTATCGCGCCGTCGGCTATCCGGTCCTTCCCGCTCTTTATATTTTGATGGCGTTATTTTTAGAGGTGCAATTGCTGCGTTACAAGCCGCAGAATACATGGCCGGGCCTGATCATTGTGCTTCTGGGCTTGCCCGTCTACGTAATTTGGCGCATGATGTCGCGCGGCCGGAACGCAGCGGCAAACTGAATCGGAAATCCCAAGGCGATTTGCATTCGAATCAGGGAGGGAATGGATGGCCAGCCAACTGTTAGCCAAGAAACCGCTGAGCGTGATCATGGCGGAAGCTTCGGAGACGGGTGAGCATTCGCTCAGGCGTTCGCTCGGGCCGGTAAACCTCGTCACCCTCGGCATCGGCGCCATCATCGGCACCGGAATTTTCGTCCTCACCGGTCCGGTCGCTGCAACCGCAGCGGGCCCGGCAATTGTTCTTTCCTTCATCATTGCCGGAATCGGTTGCGCGTTTGCAGGATTGTGCTATGCGGAGTTTGCCGCCCTCCTGCCGATCGCCGGCAGCTCCTACAGCTACGCGTACGCAACCTTGGGAGAGATTGTCGCCTGGATTATCGGCTGGGCGCTGGTGCTCGAATATGCGTTCGGCGCAGCCACCGTCGCCGTCGGCTGGGGCGGGTACGTCTGCAGCTTCCTGCAAGACCTCGGCATCCCTTTTCCCGCCAATCTTTCTTATGCTCCCGGCACAGTCCTCGCGCAGTATCAAGGCAAATGGGAACCAGTCATGTCTCTTCCCCACGCCGCTGTTCCCCTCATGTCTTCGCTTCCTCACGCAACCTCTCATTTCGATCTCGTCGCGCTCATCGGTATTCTGGGCGTCACCGCGATATTGGTGAAGGGCATCAAGGAATCAGCCAATGTCAACAGCGCCATCGTTATCGTCAAAGTCTCGGTCCTGCTGATTTTCATCGGACTGGGCGTCGCGTTCCTCGCTGCGCATCACGCCATCGCGACCGCCAACTGGCATCCCTTCATTCCGCCTAACACGGGCCACTTCGGTGAATTCGGCTGGACTGGCATCTTACGCGGCGCGGGGATTATTTTCTTCGCTTACATCGGCTTCGATGCCGTCTCCACTGCAGCACAGGAAACGAAAAATCCGTCCCGCGACATGCCTATCGGCATTCTCGGCTCCCTGGTTATCTGCACCGTGCTCTATATTTCGGTGGCTATCGTTCTTACCGGACTGGCCTCGTATACCCAGTTGAATGTGGCTGACCCCATTGCCCTAGGCGTAGATGTGACTGGCGTTCGCTGGGGCAGTTTTCTGGTAAAAATTGGCGCGATTGGCGGGCTTACTTCGACCATGCTGGTCATGCTGCTGGGGCAGACGCGCATCTTTTTCACCATGGCGCATGACGGGCTCTTGGGCAAATGGGCCTGCAAAGTTCATCCCAAAATGCGCACGCCATACATCTCGACCATCTTCATCGGCCTGTGCGTGGCTCTCCTCGCCGCGACTCTGCCGATTAACAAGCTGGACGAGCTGACCAGCATTGGCACGCTGTTCGCTTTTACGGTCGTTTCCGGCGGAGTTTGGATCCTTCGCAAACAGCAGCCGGATTTGCATCGCCCATTCCGAGTGCCTTGGGTTCCATTTGTGCCGATCATGGGTATGTTGGTTTCGTTGCTCATGATGTTCTCCCTGCACCTGCTGACCTGGGAAGTTTTCCTCAGCTGGCTTGTCATCGGCTTGGTGATTTACTTCAGCTACAGCCGGCGACACAGCACCGTTCAGCTCGACATCGCGCGCGCCTCCGGTTCCGTCTCGGCGTCGGGGCGTCCTGGCGTGAAGTAAGTAGCTAGAGTAAGTGAGCCGCAATTATCTGCGGAAAATTTGTCGGAAGTCGTAACTCATATCGGAGTTTTTACACAACTCGGCGCGCAGTCGCGACCCCATCCGCGAATACCTGTTCTTTCCTGAGCCACTATTAGTCTAGATTAGAGACCGCGATTCTGCCGCCTGTTACACAGAGGCAAAACCGGCGAATCGCGTCCGAGGCTTCGCGTGCCATCTCTTCACCGCCTACGCGCATTCTGGCGAACCACATCGCTTCTCGACCGCGCCGCCGCGATTGTCTTCATTTTTTTCGTTCTAAGCTGGGCGACGCCGCTGGGCCGCTACCTGTCATCTCTCGGAGCATGGCGAGTCATCCTGTTCGTCGCCGCCGCCGGATACTTGATGGTTCGTCTGCTGCGGTGGGCGCGCAAGCGGCTGCTTTGGGGACTGCGCAATCGCTTGATCGTCGCCTACATTTTCATCGCCGTGGTTCCCGTGGTGTTGTTGCTTGCCATGGTCGCTCTGTCCGGCTACTTGCTTTACTTCCAACTCGGCGCGCACCTATTACAAGACGACCTGAGCGAGCGCGTTACCGAAGTGTCCCATATTGCGGAAACGCTCGATGAGGCGATAGAAAGCGACGCTGCAAAGGGGCTCACGGTCAATTCCCGCGCATTGCTCGGGCGTCCCGGAATCGCCGCCATGTTGACTGCGGCAGGCAAGCGCCTTCCTGGACTTGAAGTTCATCTGCCCGAATCGGCCGCTGCCATTGGATCGAACGCGCGGCCTGTGCCGGGATTTACAGGACTCGCGCAATCCGCCGGAAATTTGTGGATCGAAGCTGTTGTTGCCAGCCGGGCGCCGTCTCACGAAGGCGAACTTTACGTTCGCGTGCCCGTCAGCGCCGCGCTGCTCGGCGCCGTCGCCCCCGATCTCGGACCAATCCAGCTCACCACGTTTCGCTACGCGGTGCCCTCCGATCCCGCGGCAGAGGTCCTGAACTTGAACGGCAGCCGTCTCGTCCGCGCTGGACAGATTGCGAGCGTGCGGCCCTTGCAGCCCAAGCGCGGTTGGTACGACATCGAAATTTCCGGCGGTTCCACGCTGAACGCCGTGCTGCTCAATCACGATGAACCCACCACGAATCCCATTTACGTCGCTGCAGCCTTCTCGCTTCGGCCCTCGCAGATGAACAGCCGTCTTTTCGCTTCTTTGGGTCTTCTCGGTGATCCGCTGGTCATCATCCTGATCCTCATCGGCGTGTTTTTTCTCGTTCTCGAAGTCGCCGCGCTGGCGACAGGTGTTGTGCTCACGCGCACCATCACCGTTGCCGTCGATGATCTTTACGAAGCCACGCGGCACGTGCGTCAGGGCGATTTCCGCCATCGCATCCATGTGCGCCAGCGCGATCAACT
>DATGJE010000145.1:0-11765 GCA_035295305.1 Candidatus Acidiferrales bacterium
CGTCTGATTCGAAGATGATGCTACCTGTGTAGTCGACCTCGAGGGCGTGTGTCCATTCCTGGTTTAGAGCGTCCGATTGCGGACAGGCCTCAGAAGAAGATGTCAGATTAGCCATTTAGTTGCACTCACATACAGTTGGCTGCCATCGTGCTTTGAAGTGATTGAATTGGTGTCCGACTGCAATACCTCTTTATCTAATTTGGGCTGTAGCAGCCATATTCAAAATCTGGTGGAAGGGGATAAGACTTATGACAGGAAGGCTGATTCGCGTCGTGGTTGTTCTTTATCTTGTTGGTTCGCTGGCTATCGGCGCCCCAACATTCGCCCAAGGACCGGCTCCGCAGCAGAGTTCACCGCAAACTCCGGCGGCGGCAACACAGAATGCGGCCATTCCTTACACAAGTTTTCTCTTGAGGCGCGACTACAGCAAGGGAAAACGGACGTTGCCGAATATCTTCGCCGCCTATACGGGTCAGAATATACCTCAACCTAATTTGATGAACAGTCCGAACGTTTACAGCTTGATCCAGGATGGCAAGCTGAATCTGACCCTTCAGGACGCGATTGCCCTAGCACTGGAGAACGATCTCAATATTGGGGTTGCCGAATACACTCCGTGGATCGATGAAACCAATATTCTCAACGCCGAAGGCGGCGGGGCTCCTCTGGGCCAATTCGTGATTGGCGGAGGCGGAGGAGGCAGCTTTGATCCAGTGATCGCCGTAAACTCGCGCATCAGCGACATCTCACAGAGCGTGAACAATCCTTTGTCGAGCGGCGTTGGCACCAGTTCGGGTGCGATCACGCAGACCAGCCACGATTCGCAGGTCAACCTGAGCTACACGCAAGAATTCCACAGCGGAACTGTGTTCAATGTGCAGCTCAATAACGACAGAAGTTCATCCTCCCCGTCGGCGAACTTTTTTAATCCTGCCCTGACATCGGTCCTAGTTGCCCAAATCCAGCAGCCTTTGCTGAACGGCTGGGGTTTCTTGCCTCACACACGCTTTATTCTCGAGGCCAAAAACAACACCAAGATCGGGCAGCTTCAATTCGAAGAAACAGTGATCACCGAGATCACTCAGGTCCAGACGCAATATTGGCTTCTGGTCTTTGATCGGCAGGCCGTGGAAGCCGCCAAGCAAACGCTGGCGGGTTACCAGCGGCTCTACGACGATGACCAGCGCCGGCTTAAAATTGGCACGGCGAGTCCCAGCGACGTGGTCTTCGCGGAAACATTCATTGCTCAAGGCAATCAAACCTTGATCGGCGCGCAGGCCAACGAGAGTGTACAAGAAGACGTCATGCGCAACCTGATCACGAAGGACCCCTCGGATCCGAGGCTCAGGGGGGTGGAAATAGTGCCCACAACTCCGCTCGAAGTAACGCCACAGGTCTCCGATGTCGCGCTGGACGACGCGGTCAAGGAAGCCTTCGCGAACCGGCCCGAACTGCAAGTCGACCAGCTTACGCTACGCAATGATCGGTATGACGTCCGAGCAACAAAGAACTCGCTCTTGCCGACGCTCACCTTGTCGGGAGAATACGTCAGCGTGGGTTTGAGCGGGAATACGGCGGGGGCCTTCATTCCCAACGGGACATTTTCGCCGGCTCTTACAGAACCCGTCGTCGATCAGAATGGGAATCCAGTGACTTCCAATGGCATCCCCATCTTCATAGGCGTAGCAAACGGCACTATCGGCGCCACAATCCCGGGAGGCATTGGCAACGCTTACTCCCAGATCTTCCAAAACCGGTCGCCCGAGTATGCTGCGAGCTTGAATCTGAATCTTCCGTTGCGCAATCGTTCTGCTCAGGCCGCGAATGCCCAGGATCAGTTGATTGAACGCAGAGACAAACTTTCAGATCAGCGGCAAAGGAGCACAATCTTCTCCAACGTGAGCGAGGCGCTGACAGCAGTTAAGCTAGATGCAGCGCAGGTGGAACAAGCAACAAAGGCAACGCAACTGGCGCAACAATCGTACGACTACGAAGTGAAGAAGTTCAATTTCGGGAATTCGAACACATTCCTGATTGTTCAATATGGATCGATCCTGAACAGCTCGAAGCTGAGTGAACTGCAGGCAAAAGCGGGCTATGAAATTGCGCTTGCGAATTTCAATCAAGCTTTAGGGCGCACGTTGACGGCCAACAACATCACCATCGCCGATCATCGAAACGGTTCGATTGAGTTGAACGCCAGCATGCCGCTGATTCCGGGGACACTCGACGGCCGCTTGGCGGGAACCGATACTTTCGATTCGGGGATGCATAAATGAGAAGGAGAATCTGTTACTGAGCGCGAACGCGTCCGCTGACAAAGCCAACTACCCCACCCTTCACTGCGCTTCATGAAGCGAAGCGCAAAGCACTCACTTCGCAAAATTCGCTCAGTACAGGCAGGATGGGGCACTCGAAAAAGAAAAGAAATGCAGATTCCCTGCCTCCCGCCGCGGCGGGCAGAACTGGCTACTCGACGATGAGGCGGAGGAATTTTTTTTTGCCGGCGCGGAGGAGAAAGCTGGCTGGTTTCGATAAGTCGACTTGGTGTTTTACGTCGTCGATGCGCTGGCCGTCGATTTCGACGCCGCCTTGTTTGATGAGGCGTTCGGCTTCGCTGCGCGAGGGAGCAAGATTCAGTTCGACGAGAAGCGCGCTTAAACGCTTTGATTCGCCACGTGGCAATTTACGAGCTGGCGCGTCTTCGGGGACTTGGCGGTCGCGGAAGACGCGCTGAAATTCATCCTTGGCGGAGCGGGCGGCGGCTTCGCCGTGAAAAGTGGCGATGATGGTGTGGGCGAGCTGCATTTTGGCGTCCATGGGATGCAGGACGCCGGTGCGAACTTCTTCTTTCAGGCGCACGATGACGCGCTCTTCGAAATCCGTGAGTAGTTCATAGTAAGACCACATCAAATCGTCAGAGATGGACATGAGCTTGCCGAACATGTCTTTCGGCGCTTCAGTAATGCCAACGTAATTGCCGAGGGACTTGGACATTTTCTTTGCGCCGTCGAGGCCGACGAGAATCGGCATGGTGAATACAACCTGTGGGGATAGACCGTACTCCCGCTGGATTTCGCGGTGCACCAAAATGTTGAACTTCTGCTCGGTGGCGCCCAGCTCGACGTCAGACTTGAGTTCGACAGCATCGCACGCGGTGAGCAGCGGATACAGCAGCTCGTGAACGGAGATGGGCAGATTTTTCTCGAGGCGCGAACGAAAATCCTCACGTTCGAGCATGCGCGCGAGACGATAGTGACCGCAGAGGCGCACCACGTCGTAACTCGACATTTTGCCGAGCCACTCGCTGTTGTAGCGGACTTCGGTTTTTTCAGGGTTGAGGATTTTATAGACCTGCGCGAGATACGTTTTTGCGTTTGCATCGACTTGCTCGCGCGACAGCGGAGGACGCGTTTCGGATTGTCCTGTGGGGTCGCCGATCATGGCGGAAAAATCGCCGATTAGAAAAATGGCGGTGTGGCCCATGTCCTGAAAGTGTTTCAGCTTGCGCAAAACGACGGTGTGACCGAGGTGAATGTCTGGAGCGGTAGGATCGACGCCGAGATAGACGCGCAGAGGTTTGCCGGATTTTGCGGATTGTTCGAGCTTGGCGCGAAGTTCAGCCTCGGGGATGATTTCGGCAGCGCCTTTGCGAATGTAGGCGAGCTGTTCGTCAATCGACTTGTGGCGCGGTTCAGACATGATTTTTCGCGGCATTTTTTGCGACATTTGCTTTTGCGAGATCTTGCATGGGGGCGTCGGAGAGAATTATGACGCGGCGGCCCTCGATGCGAAAGCGGCCTTCGAGGACGATGCGCACGGCCTCCGAATAGATGCGATGCTCCTCGGCGAGGATGCGCTCGGAAAGGGATTCGACCGTGTCATCGTCGCGAATCGGAACGGCAGACTGCAAAATGATGGGACCGGCGTCGAGAGTTTCGTCAACAAAATGCACGGTGCAGCCGGCGAATTTCGCGCCGTGTTCGAGGGCCTGGCGCTGCGATTCGAGTCCGGGAAACGCGGGTAGAAGCGACGGATGAATATTCAGGATGCGTCCGCGAAAAGCTTGCACAAAATAGGGCGAGATCAATCGCATGTAGCCGGCGAGGCAGACGAGATCAATTTTCTTCTCTTGCAGCGCGGCGACTACCTGGCGGTCATAGGCTTCGCGCTCGAAGCCCTTCGATGGAATGACGCGCGCGTCGATGCCGCGCTCGCGAGCGCGTTCGATGCCCGGAGCGTCTTCGCGATGGCTGATGACAATGGCGATCTCAGTGTTGGGGATGCGTCCGGCGGCGACGCTGTCCGCAAGCGCTTCGAAATTCGAGCCGCGGCCCGACAATAGGACGCCAATGCGCTTCTTCATAAAGGAGCGAAGTTAGCACAATTCGCGGGAGGGGCAAAACCGTCCTCGGGGGTTGATGCGTTAAGCGCGAGGCGAGCGGACGCCGAAACGCCTAGCATTGCGAATCGCACGGATGAAGTCAGCGAGATGCGGGAAGTATAGTTTGCGGCGAGCGGGCGGTGCTTCTTCCTTTGTTTGAAGAATGCTCACAATCTCTGACGCGGGAACGCGCACAGACGTGGTATCGATCGAGTGGTAGCGCACGCTGCGGTCACGATCGATGATAAAGACTGCTGGCTTCGCAATTCCGCCTTTCTCGCGCGCGTTGTAGATATCCCATTGCTGCACGACGCGCCGCTCCGTATCACACAGGATTGGGAATGGCAGCCGCAATTCCTGGCGCACCGCTTCTGATTTTTCGGGTGGGTCAACCGAAATTGCCGCGACGCTCGCTCCCGCCGCGCGAATTTCATCGTAGTGCTCACGGTAATCCGCCAACTGGCGAAGGCAGAAGGGTCACCAGTGGCCGCGAAAGAAAACAAGGACGATGGGCCCTTGCAAGACGAGTTGCGACAAACGCCGCAGGGCGCGCGTCGAATCGGGCAGCTCGAAGTCGGGTGCGACTTCTCCGGTGTTGGGCAATTTGGGGGTCTGCATGGGAGGCATTTTATCGGATTCGGGCAAGCAGGAAAAGATTCGTGAAGTTTCTCCTCAGGCCGTTCACGCCGATAAATCTTAGAGGATGTTGAGGGAACCGGAGAAGGTGACGCGCGGCTTGCCAGCGGGGGCGGACTCGATGCGTCCGATGCGGAAGAAGTGCTCGCGACGGCGCTTCAATTCCGATTCGAGTTTTTTCGCATTTTTGGGCGGGACGATGAGGATCATTCCCACGCCCATGTTGAAAGTGCGGAGAAGTTCTTCGGTTTCGATTTTTCCAATTCGGGCGAGGTAGCGAAAGATCGGCAGGACGGGCCACGAGCCGAGTTCGACGACGGCTTGAACATTGCGCGGGAGCACGCGCGGGAGATTGCCGGGAATGCCGCCGCCGGTGATATGGGCCATTCCCGTGAGCCAGCCGCGCGCGACGACGCGCTTGAGCGCGGGCCAGTAACAGCGATGCGGCTTTAAGAGTTCGGCGGCGATTTTATTGCTGATCTCGGCAACGTAAGAATCGGGCTTCAGCCCCGCCACATCGAAAACAAGCTTACGAGCGAGCGAATAACCGTTGGTGTGCAGGCCGTTCGAAGGGAGGGCGATGAGCAGATCGCCAGATCGAACGCGGCGCGGGTCAGACTGATGACCGCGCTCAACAACGCCAACGATGAAGCCGGCGAGATCGTATTCGCCGGGCGCGTACATGTCAGGCATCTCCGCCGTTTCGCCGCCGATGAGCGCGCAGCCAGCCTGGCGCGCTGCGCGGCTCATACCGTCGAGAATCTGTTCGACCACGCCCGGATCGATGCGACTCATTGCGAGGTAGTCGAGGAAAAAAAGCGGCGCGGCTCCCTGCGTGAGGATGTCGTTGACGCAATGATTGATGATGTCCGCGCCGACCGTGGAATGAACGCCCGCAGCGGAAGCGATTTTCAGTTTCGTGCCAACGCCGTCAGCGCTTGAGACCAGCACGGGATCGCGCCAGCGCTTGGGGTCAAGGTGGAAGAGGGAGCCAAAACCGCCGATGGGCGCGAGAACGGAGCTATTGAACGTGCGACCAGCAAGATGGCGGATGCGCTGCTTGGCTTCTTCCGCTCGGGAAATGTCAACTCCGGCATCAGCGTAACGCATGGGGACTGCCCTGCTTCCTGTAGAAATCCGCTTCGATTTCAAAATATGTGAAACAACCGGCGCCAGCGCATCTCGCCGGGATGAGCCAAAACGCTGACATACGTCCCCAGGCGCTCGCCGATGTGCCCGGGCTCCCAGACCTCGTCGGGAGCGTCGATGGACATATAAATGAACAGGGGCGTCCCAATAATATTGCGGCGAGGGACGAAGCCCCAATAACGACTGTCATCGGAATCGTCGCGATTATCGCCCATCGCGAAAAAGCTATCAGGTGGAACGATGAGCTGGCCGTCCTTAACATATTTGTGCATATTAGCCGCCCATTGCGGGCCCATTCCTCCGAAAAAATTATCTTCGCTGGGCGGGAAATTCTCGACGGGGCTTGCGGCGTCGGCGGGATCGCGCCTGGCGTAAGGTTCATTCAGCCGCTGCCCGTTTACGTAAACGATTCCCTGCCGGATCTTGATGGCGTCACCCGGGACGCCAATGACGCGCTTGATGAAATCCTCGTTTTGGGCAGCCTCCGGAGGCGCTTCGAAAACGATGATCTGCTGACGCTTTGGGTTGCGCCACAGGGGATAGTGGTGCTCGGTGAAGGGGATGCCCACGTCGTAGCCGAGAAGGGTGACGATGATATGGTCGCCGATCAGGATGGTGTTTTCCATCGAGGCGCTGGGAATCACGCGCGCCTGAATGAAAACGGATTCAATAACCAGAAACGCGAGGATGACCCAAAACCATGAAATCAACTCCCGGCGGATTTTGTCGCCGGTGGTATGTATAGGCGGTGTTGAGGGCTTCGATTTTTCCTTCGCATTTTTCCGCTTGGCAGCAGGCACTATTGGGTCTCCACGTTTTACAGCGGACGGAACAGGCGGTGCCAGCGGACCTCGCTGGGATGGGCAAAAATCGTCAGATAGGTTGCCAGGCGCTCACCGATATGGCCGGGCTGCCAGACGCCGTCAGGCGCATTGATGGACATAAAGATGAACCATGGCGTGGCGATGATGTTCTTGCGAGGCACGAAACCCCAGTAGCGGCTGTCGTAAGAATCGCCGCGGTTGTCGCCCATGACGAAATAATCGTTCGGCGGCACGATGAGTTTGCCATTGACCACGTACTTGTGCAGATCCGCAGCCCATTCGGGTGTCAGGCCCTGGAAAAACCCATTGCCGGAGGGAGGAAAATTCTCGACGGAGCTGCCCATGGCGTCGGGATCGCGCAGGACGTACGGCTCGTTCAAACGCTTGCCGTTGACGTAGACGACACCTTCGCGAATGTCGATGGCATCTCCCGGAATACCGATGACGCGCTTGATCAGATCTTCCGAGTGAGTCAGCGGCGATTCGAGAACGATAATCTGCTGGCGTTTCGGATTGCGCCACAGCGGAATGTGCATTTCGGTGTACGGAACGCACAGAGCGTAGCCGAGCGGGCTGACGATCATGTGGTCACCGATAAGGACGGTATTTTCCATGGAGCCGCTGGGAATCAGGCGGCTCTGCGCCACAGCGCTCTCGACGACGAACAGCGCGAGAAAGAGCCAGACCCAAGAAACAATTTCACGCAGGAGGCGTTGACGCACTATTTTTCCGCGCTCGATTCTTGCTTCGTCCAGTTCAGCAGCCACGGTGGGCCTCCACTTCGAGTTGGACGAGATCGGTCGGATAAACGCCGGTGTAGCAGGCGGTGCAGAACTTGCCGTCGTTGTCCTCGACGGCGGCGCGGAGGCTGTCAAGCGAAAGATAGCCGAGCGAGTCGGCGCCAATGAACTGGCGAATTTGCTCGATGGACTTTTGCGCGCCGATGAGTTCGAGCTTCGTGGGCGTGTCTATGCCGTAGTGACACGGCGAAACCGTCGGGGGGCAGCTGATGCGCATGTGAACTTCTGCCACGCCCGACTCGCGCATCATGCGCACGATTTTCCGGCTGGTGGTGCCGCGCACGATGGAATCGTCGACGAGAACCACGCGGCGGCCTTCGAGCAAACGGCGAACGGGATTCAACTTCAGGCGCACGCCGAAATCGCGAATGGCCTGCGAGGGTTCGATGAAGGTGCGGCCAATATAATGATTCCGAATCAAGCCCATGCGGAATGGGATGCCGGATTCGCCGGCGTAGCCAATTGCCGCGGGCACGCCGGAATCAGGAACAGGCACGACCATGTCCGCGATGGCGGGATGCTCGCGCGCCAGCAAACGGCCCAGACGTTCGCGCGTGGGATTCACGGGGCGGCCGAAGACGACGCTATCAGGCCGCGCAAAATAAACATGCTCGAAGATGCAGTATTGGTGCTGCTTTTCGGGCGCGAAATGAATGGATTCGACGCCGCTTTTGGAGATACGCAGCATTTCGCCGGGCTCAACGTCGCGAATATATTCCGCGCCTATCAAATCGAACGCGCAAGTTTCCGAGCCGACAACCCAGGCGTCGCCCAGGCGTCCGAGAGCGAGTGGGCGAAAACCGCGCGGGTCGCGAACCGCGAAAATTTCGTCGCGCGTGAGAATCAAAAGCGAGTAAGCGCCTTCGACTTGCCCAAGCGCGTCGGCGATTGCTCCGGCGAGGTTGCCTACTTTGCTGCGCGCGACGAGATGAACGATCACTTCCGTGTCGCTTGTGGTTTGAAAGATGGAGCCCTTGTGTTCGAGGTTGCGGCGAAGCTCGAGGGCGTTGGTCAGATTGCCGTTGTGCGCGAGCGCGAGCTTGCCTTTATTGCAATCGGAGGCGAGAGGCTGGGCGTTCATCAACGTGGTATCGCCCGCGGTGGAATAGCGCGTGTGGCCAATCGCTGCCGCGCCGGGGAGACGCGCAATCACGTCCGGAGTAAATAATTCCTGCACCAGGCCCATGCCCTTTTCGACGCGCAGTTGCACCCCTTCGGTAGCGGCGATGCCGGCGGACTCCTGCCCGCGATGCTGCAAAGCGTAAAGGCCAAGATAGGTGAGCTTGGCGGCCTCTTCGTTGCCGAAAACCCCGAAGACGCCGCACTCGTCGTGGAAGTGGTCGTCGTCGAGATGGAATGTGCGATTCATTCGTTTCCGAGCGCGTGTTCGAGCGCGGTGGCCCAAATTTTGCGAAGCGACTCCACGGCGACGCGAATCCCTGGCTGGCCGTTCAGTTGGATGCAGAATTCGCCGCTAGTGACTTTACCGATTGGGTGCGCTTCGACCTTATATTGTGCCGCAATCGCGAGCACGCGGGCAAGCGAAGGCGGAGAAGTCGATACGATGGCGCGGGCACCCGTTTCCGCGAACAGCGCAAATTCAGCGGCCTGGGTGGCCTTCAGTGAAATTTCAGCAGAGAGACCATTGGAGCTCGCGAAACAGGATTCGGCGAGAGTCACGGCGAGGCCTCCATCGCTGATGTCGTGCGCGGAGGCGATAGAACGTTCAGCGGCGAGAGCGACCAGGCAATCGATGAGATTTTTCTCCGCGCGGAGGTCAATCGCCGGCGGCACGCCGGCGACGACGCCGTGAATCGTCTTAGCATATTCGGAAGAGGAAAATTCGCGGCGCTGAGACTCTTCATCGAGACTCGCACGCGGGCGATCTCCATCGAGGAGGATGATCGCGTCGCCTTCGTGTTGAAACGCCATGCCGAGCGCGCAATCCGCATCTTCGAGAATTCCGAGAACGCCAAGAACAGGGGTGGGATAAATCGGCCGGCCAAGAGTTTCGTTGTAGAAACTGACGTTGCCGCCGGTGATGGGCGTGTCGAGAACGCGGCAGGCTTCGGCGATGCCGTCAATCGCTTCGCTGAACTGGCCCATCACTTCCGACTTTTCGGGATTGCCGAAGTTGAGGCAATTCGTGGCGGCGACGGGGCGCGCGCCTGTGCACGCGACGTTGCGCGCGGCTTCGGCGACTGCGTGCATCGCGCCAATGCGAGGCGAGAGCTGGCACCAGCGGCCGTTGCCGTCGGTTGCGAGAGCCAGAGCGCGTTTCGTTTCCTTGATACGCACAATAGCCGCATCGCCCGCGCCGGGGCCGACGCGCGTGTTGGTCCGCACCATGTGGTCGTACTGCTCAAAGATCCAGCGCTTGGAGGCAATCGCGGGCGAAGCGAGAAGTTTGCGGAAATTTTCATTCAGATCAGTACCAGCACGAATGAATTCGACGATTGGCGCGGAAGATTCCGGTGATTTCGCCGGCGCAACCAGCCGTTTGTAAACAGGGCCTTCTTCGGCAATCGCGTGCGCGGGAATATCTGCGACTACATTTCCATTTTCGAGGACGCGCAAGTGGCCATTCTCGGTGACGCGCCCGATTTCGACAGCGTCGAGTCCCCATTTGCTGAAGACTTCGAAGACTTCTTGCTCGCGGCCGCGTTCGGCGACCAGCAGCATTCGCTCCTGCGATTCGCTGAGCATGATTTCGTAGGGCGTCATGTCCGTTTCTCGCTGCGGCACGCGCGCGAGTTCGATTTCGATTCCCATTCCGCCGCGGGAAGCCATTTCAGACGAAGAACTGGTGAGGCCGGCGGCGCCCATGTCCTGAATGGCGACCACGGCGCCAGTGCGCATCACTTCGAGACAGGCTTCTAGGAGCAATTTTTCCATGAAGGGGTCGCCGACTTGCACGTTGGGACGTTTTTGTTGAGATTCCTCGCTAAATTCCGCAGAAGCAAGCAGCGATGCACCATGAATGCCGTCGCGGCCGGTCTTTGCGCCGACGTAAATCACAGGATTGCCAGCGCCGCGAGCGCGCGCGAAAAAGAGGTCTTCCCGGCGGGCGATGCCGAGCGCGAGCGCGTTGACGAGCGGATTATTCGAATAGCACGGCTCGAATTGGACTTCCCCGCCGACCGTGGGGACACCGAAGCAGTTGCCGTAAAACGCGATGCCGCCGATGACGCCATCGAGGATGCGGCGATTGCGGGCGGCTTCTTCCTCTGAAACGCCCGCACCTTTTTCGAGCGGGCCGAAGCGGAGCGAATCGAGAACAGCGATGGGACGTGCGCCCATGGTGAAAATGTCGCGCAAGATGCCGCCAACGCCTGTGGCCGCCCCCTGGTATGGCTCGACAAAGCTTGGATGATTGTGCGATTCGATTTTGAAGACAGCGACGAGGCCGTCGCCGATGTCCACGACACCCGCGTTTTCGCCGGGGCCCTGCACGACGCGCGAACCCGAAGTGGGCAGGCGTTTCAAGTGAACTTTGCTGGACTTGTAGGAGCAGTGCTCGCTCCACATGACGCTGAAGACGCCGAGTTCGGTGATTGACGGGTCGCGCCCGAGAATCTTCTGGACGCGCGCGAATTCCTCGGCGGTGAGGCCGTGCTCGGCGGCGACTTCAGCGGTGATTTTTAGTTCCGTTCCGATCATTGGAAACCCTATTGCACACGGACGAAATCGTACACAACGTTCCAGAGAAGATGCATTCCATCCCGATAGTTTTTGAGCGGGATGCGTTCGTTGTCGCCATGAACGCGGTCGTCATCTTCGCGCGCGACCGCAAAAGGCTCAAAGCCGTAGCTGACGATGCCTTTGTCGCGGAAAAAATGGGAATCGGTAAAGCCGGCGTCGACGGTCTGGACTACGCCCGCGCCGGGGTCGAGCGCGTGAACCGCCTTCTCGATGGAAGCGAAAAGCGGCGTGTCCGTTGAGGAAGTAGCGGGCGGGAAATTCAAAATGACC
>DATGJE010000146.1:0-3784 GCA_035295305.1 Candidatus Acidiferrales bacterium
AGCTGGTTTTCATTGACGAGCGCGGCTCGGGCAAATCGCAGCAACTTTCCGATCCTGCCGAATACACCGTTGAAAACATGGTGGAGGACGTGGAAGACGTGCGCCAAGCGCTCGACCTGGGAAAAATCACGCTGCTCGGACATTCCTATGGCGGCGTGCTCGCACAGGCGTACGCGCTGAAATATCAGAAGAATTTGACGCATCTGATTTTGTGCAGCACGTTTCCCAGCACGAAGCAGATGAACGAAGTGTTCGCGCGCATGAAAGAGAAAATGTCTCCTGAGTTACGCGAGAAAATCGATGACATGGAAAAAGCGGGACTTTTTGGCCACGGACTTCCCTACCAGCAGAATCGCTACACGGACGCGTACATGATCGCGGCGTGGGGCGAAGGATATTTTCCGTATATTTATCAAAATCATCCCGACCCGAATTACGATCCGATTGCCCAGGGCGTGACGGCGTGGACTTTGTACCGCGAAATGTGGGGCTCAGACGGCGAATTTGTGATCGACGGAAATTTGAAGTCTGTGGAATACGTCGACAAACTGCCTACGATTCACGTACCGACGCTGATTCTTGTGGGCGATCATGACGAGTGCGACCCGTCGCTCTCGAAAGAAATGCACGACAAGATCGCGGGATCGAAGCTTGTGATCTTGCCGAAAAGCGGGCACATGACGTTTGTGGACCAGCCGGATTTGTTCATGGGCGCCGTGGACAGCTTTGTGCATCGCGGCGAGCGATAGGACGAAACGTCAGGACGCGCGTTCGCCGCGGATTAGATCGGCATGGGTTTCGCGGCGGCGAATGACGCGGAAGCGGCTGCCTTGGACGAGAATCTCCGCCGAACGCGGGCGGGAATTGTAATTCGAAGATTCCGCGAAACCGTACGCGCCCGCTCCCCAAATCACGAGCAGATCTCCACGCTGAACTTCCGGCACGGGCCAATCGTGCAGAAATGAATCGCCGGATTCGCAAATCGGGCCAACGATGTCGACGGAAGATATTTTCGCATTGGCGCGAGGGCGAATGACTGGTGTGATGGGATGAGTTGCGCCATATAGCGCGGGACGAATCAGATCGTTCATCGCCGCGTCGACAACTACGAATGTTTTTCCTCGGCTGCTTTTTATATATAAAACGCGCGTGAGCAAGACGCCTGCTTGCCCGATGAGAGCGCGGCCCGGTTCGAGGAGCAAATGGCAGCCGAGCGTGCGCAACGAGATTGGCAACGCGGTGGCATATTCCTCGATCGAAGGCGGATTTTCATTTGTGTAGCGAATGCCGAGGCCGCCACCGATATCGAGATAGCGAAGCGCGATTCCCTCGTTTGAAAGATCGCCGAAATATCCCGCAAGGCGCGCGGCGGCGGCGCGAAACGGCGCGACCGTTGTGATCTGCGAGCCGATGTGGCCACTGATTCCCTTCCAATCGATCCAGAGCGAATCCTTGTGGAGAAGATAGAGGCGCCGCGCTTCGGACCAGTCGACGCCAAATTTGTGGCGATGATGGCCGGTGGCGATGTGCGGATGGCCGCCCGCTTCGATATCCGGATTGACGCGGATCGCTGCAGGCGCGGAACGGCCGATGCGCGCTGCTTCGCTCGCAAGAATTTCGAGCTCTTCTGCTGATTCAACATTAAAAAGCAGAATGCGCGCGCGCAGAGCTTCGCGAATTTCCTCGCGCGTCTTGCCCACGCCGGAAAAAACGATTCGTTCACCCGGCACGCCGATGCGCCGCAAGCGAAAGAGTTCACCCCCGGAAACAATATCGAAGCTGCTGCCCATGCGGGCGAATGCGCGCAGAACAGCAAGATTCGAATTGGCCTTGACGGCGTAACAAATCGAATGCGGCGTGCCGCTAAAGGCGCGGCGAAATCTTCGATAAACAGAAGTGAAGGCGGCGCGGCTGTAGATATAACTTGGAGTTCCCGCGCGCGCGGCGATCGTAGCAAGCGGAACGTTTTCGCAAGAAAGTGCGCCGCGCCGATACGAAAAGTTTGGCGTGTAACTGATCGGATTCAGCGAATCGGAGTCCTTGTCTGTCGTCATGCAGAGGATTCTTATATCACTTTTAGAACGACAAGGGTGCGGTCATCGAATGGGTGACGGCCGCCGGAAAATTCGTCAACGTTGGTGAGCAAGTGATCCGCGATTTCCGCGGAGGAAAGTTCCGCTTGCGAAGAGACAGCGGCGCTGAGACGCTGCCAGCCATAAAATTGCGCGCCGGAATTTTGCGTGTCGGTGACGCCGTCCGAGTAAAGCACCACAATGTCGCCGGGAGACAACACAAGGCGAAGCTCGTCATACGTGGAATCGTCGAACATGCCCACGGGAAAACCGGCGAGAGGAAGTTTTTCGCCGCGGCCGTTCTGAAAAATCAGCGGCTGCTCCTGGCCCGCACTCGCAATGCGCAGAATGCGCTCCGCAGGCTGCCAGGAAAGGAAACACATGGTCATGAAACGCCCTTCGATACGGCGCTCGCAAATAATCTGATTCAGCTTCTGCAGAATTTTCGCCGGAGCCAGATGTTGCGGAGCGAGGCTGCGCAAAATTCCCACCGCTGCAGCGCCATAGAGTGCGGCAGCGCTTCCCTTTCCGCTGACGTCGCCGAGAGCGATGCCAAGTTCTCCCGTGCTGTACGGCAAAAAGTCGTAAAGGTCGCCGCAGAGTTCGCGGGAGGAGACGACGCGCGCGGCAATGTCGAGGCCGTACTCGCTTCCCGGCACGGGAGGCAGCAGAGCGGATTGCAAACGGCGCGCGGCGTTGAGGTCGCGCTCCATGCGCGCTTCATCGCGAGCCACCTGTTCATACAGGCGCGCGTTTTCGATGGAGACCGCGAGATGCGATGCGAGAATCGAAAGAGCCTGCACGTGGTCGGGCGTGAAATAATTGAGCTGCGGGCTTTCGAGATCGAGCACCCCGATCACGCGATGCTTGTAGAGAAGCGGAATTGCCAGTTCCGAACGCGTTTCCGGGTTGATGGAAATGTAGCGCGGGTCGAAAGAGACATCCGGCACCACCACGGGCCGCCGCAGAGTCGCCGCCGCCCCCACAATTCCTTCGTGCGGCGAGACGACGGAACGTTCCTGCATGTGCTGGCCGAATTTCACGTTGAGGCGATGGCGAAAAACGCGCGCCGCTTCGTCGTAAAGCAGAATGGCGAAAATCTGGTAGTCGATGACGCGCTTCACCATTTCCGCGGCGCGCCGCAGCACGCCTTCGACATCGAGAATGGAATTCGTCTCGCGCGCCACTTCGTTGAGGAGCAAAAGCGTGTCTGCCTGATGGCGCGTGCGTTCAAACAAGCGTGCGTTTTCAATGGCGCTCGAAATGCGCGTCGCGAGCATCATCAAAATATTTTGCTGATCGCGCGTGAAGTAGTCGAGCTGGTTGCTTTCAATATCGAGCACGCCGACCACGCGGCCCTGCAGCACCAGAGGAACAGCGAGTTCCGACTGCACTCCGTCGAGTGCATTCAGGTAACGCGGGTCCCTGCGAACATCGCTGACGCGCACGGGACGTCCCGTGGACGCGGCGGCTCCGATGATTCCCTGCCCTACTGGGATTCGCCAATTCTCGACGACTTCCTGGCGATGGCCTATGGCGAAGCGAAAGTGGAGTTCGTGCGCATTTTCGTCGAGCAGCAGCACGGCGAAAATTTCATAATCGATCAGTCGCTTGATTTGCGCCGCCGCGTGCGCCAACACTTCGTCCAGATTCAGCGACGCGTTGATTTCCTGGCCGATTTCGGCCATCGTCGCCAACACTTCGGCGGGCAG
>DATGJE010000147.1:0-13160 GCA_035295305.1 Candidatus Acidiferrales bacterium
GCGGTGCGCTGGGCCGCGGGCGAATTCGAGATTGATTTTAATTCCGCGCCCACGCGCACAACGATTGAGCGCTCGACCACGGGATTGCTGATGGAGGCGCTGCGGCTGATCGACGAAAGCCAACAGGCGGTTCCCGAAGGCCAGCCGGATACGGCGGGGAATTAGTGCGACGGCAACGGCGGATTGTTTTAGCTCGATTTAAGCATATCCATCATCCAAGATGCGCGTTTCCATAATCACAATCAGCGATTCGGTTTCCGCGGGGCATCGCGAGGATGGCTCGGGCAAGGCGCTCGCGCAGAGATGCCGTGACGTGGGATGGGAACTGATTTCGACCTCAGTTGTGCCGGACGAAGAATCTGTGATTCGCACGCAGCTTGTGGCGCTCGCCGATACGGGAAAACTGGATTTAGTGCTGACGACGGGCGGGACAGGGTTGGGACCGCGAGATGTGACGCCCGAAGCGACAGCGTCCGTGGCGAACCGATTGGTGCCGGGGCTTGCGGAGCGGATGCGGCAAATCGGCGCAGCGAAAAATCCGAATGCGGCGCTGTCGCGTTCGATCGCGGGAATTCGCGGTGCGACGCTGATTGTGAATCTGCCGGGAAGTCCGCGCGGAGCTGTCGAGTCGTTTGATGCAATCGCGGAATTACTGCCGCACGCGATTTCCGTGCTGCACGGCGCGCGGCATGATTGATTGCCCGAGGCTTAGCGATGGAGCCTGACCCGAACCGAAAGAATACGGGTAACATGGCGAAGCAGGTTGCCATCGCCATGCAAATACCGTTCTCGCTGGTGGTGCCGGTATTTGTGGGCGGGGGGATTGGCTATTTGCTCGATCATTGGCTGCACACGAAATTCATTTTCACGCTCGTGCTTGGATTCCTCGGCTTTGGCATCGGGCTGCGCGAGGTTTTGAAAATGGCGAGCGCATCGGACAAGAAAAATGGCGACTGATGCGGAATCCAGCGCCATCGAGCGCCGTATTGAACGCTTCATCTTAGGGATGGGCGTTGCGATAACGGCGGGCGCAGAGATCGGCTGGGGCATTCGAGCAGCGGAGGCCGCCGCGATTGGAACTGCGCTGTGCTGGCTCAATTTCCGGTGGCTGAGGTTGGGCGCAAACGGCGTGATTCGTTTAGGCATGGCTCAGGCGGGAAGGGAAACGGTGCGCGTCCCGCGGAGCGTGCACGCGAAATTCTTCGGACGGCTCGTGTTGCTGCTGATAGTTGCGTATGTTATTCTCGCTTGGTTGCGGTTACCTGCAATTGCGTTTCTGTGCGGCCTGGTTGCCGTGGTTCCGGCCATTCTGCTGGAACTGGCATATGAAGTGAAGCATGGCCAGCACCGATGGAACGCATCCTGATTTCGATGCGCATTAAAATCCAAGCGGTTGAACGTCTCGCAGGAGATTCATGGGCGAAGAGCAGGTTCTTGGCGTAACAAAACTGGTGAACTGGCTGCTGGCTAAACCGACTCTGGCGCTCTTTGCGCTGTTGCACATTCATCCGGCCAATCCGCAGTATCCCATTGCTAATTTTTTCGCCATGGAGCTCGTTGTTTTTCTTTTCGCGATCATTTTCTTCTTGTGGCTGCGGGCGCGCATATCTGTGGAACGCCCCGGAGCGACGCAGCAGTGCATGGAATTTTTCTTGTCGAATCCGATGGCTTTGGGTGTGAAGGATCTGATTGACGACATCGTGGGTCACGGAGCGGAGCAGCACGTGGCCTTGCTGGGCTCCATCGGCATGTTCATTCTGATTTGCAACCTCGCGGCTTTGGTCCCGGGTTTTATGTCGCCGACGGCTGAGGTGACCGTACCTCTGGGATGCGCCGTGGTTGTCTTCCTTTACTACAATTACTTCGGGATCGTACACCACGGCCCCGTGGCGTACGCGAAAACGCTGATGGGTCCGGTAAAACTGATATCACCGTTGATGGTTCTCGTCGAAACGATCAGCCATTTTGCAAGGCTGCTTTCGCTCACGGTCCGGTTGTGGGCCAACATGATGGTGGGAGAACTGATCTACGTCGCCTTTTTGGGATTGACGGTGGGACTGTTCGAGGCACTGATTCACTTGAGTCCAGCCGGCTATGCCTCGGGAGTTGTTCCGATTGGAATTCCGTTTGCGTTGATTATTTTTCACGTGTTCGAAGCGATTTTGCAGGCGTTTATTTTTACGATTTTGGCGACGGTTTATTTGGGCCTGGCACTTGCGGAAGAACATTAATCATTCACAACGAATCATTCGGAATTATGCGCTGGCAGTGTGAGCCCGGCTGCTCGGTGTTCGGGAACCACCTCCTGACGGCTAATTCATAAAGAGGAGAAGAAATGACAAAGAAAGCACTGTGGTTTTTGCTGGCACTGGCGACAGTTTGTGTTGCCGCGCTGGTGGTTGCGCCAGCAACGTTTGCGCAAACTTCCGGCACTGCAGCGAGTGGACCCTACGACTGGATAGACGTGGCGGCAGCTATCGGACTGGGAATCGCCGCGGCAGGATGCGGCGTGGGCCAGGGCAAGGCGACAGCGGCAGCTTGCGAAGGAACAGCGCGGAACCCGGGCGCCAGCGGCCCAATTCGTACGGCCTTCATTATCGGCGTCGCGCTGATCGAGTCGCTCACGCTGTACGCGCTGGTTGTGGTGTTCCTGAAGTAATTCAGCAATAACATCGGAGATTGTTACCGGCCCGGAGGTTCGCGCGGTGCGAGCCCTCGGGCCTTTTGCTTTTCTGGACGATTCAGGATTGTGCTTAACGCAGCGAGCGCGCGGAGGCGATGGCGAGTTCCATGATGCGGTTGGGCAGGACGCCGAAGTAAATTGTAGCCGCGGCGGTGATGAGCAGGACGATGAACATCGGCGCGTGCATGGGCGTGGGCGCCCATTCTCTATTTGATTCGTGGAAGTACATCGCAACAACAACCTTCAAATAATAATATGCGCCGATGACGCTATTGACAGCAGCGATGACGACGAGCCAAACGATGCGTTGATCGAGCGCCGCCTGGAATGCGTAAAGTTTGCCGAGGAAGCCGCCCGTAGCAGGCAATCCCAGCAGAGAAAACAGGAAAAGCGCGAAGCAGGCCGCGATCCAGGGATGTCTGGTCGCGAGGCCTGCGTAGTCTTCGATATTCAGACGCTGCTCGTTCGTGCCGCCTACGTGAGCGACGATGAGGAACGCGCCGAGTGTCATGGCAGCGTAGGCGGCGAGATAAAAGAGCACAGCGGCGACGCCGATTTCGCTGGCCGCCGCGAACGCGACGAGAATGTAGCCCGCGTGCGCGATGGAAGAGTAGGCGAGGAGGCGCTTCACATTGGTCTGCACAAGCGCGGCGAAATTGCCGATGCACATGGTGAGAATGGCGGAAACCCAAATCGCCCAGAACCAAATGTGCGAGGCGTTGCCGAACGCCGAATAGAAAATGCGCAGCATCACGGCGAAGGCTGCGGCTTTTGGTCCGCAGGCGAGAATCGCGGTGACGGGCGTGGGCGCGCCTTCGTAAACGTCTGGCGTGTAAATCTGGAACGGTGCGGCGACCACTTTGAAGCCGAGGCCGACGAAAATCAGACCGAGTCCGAGGATCAGCAGCGGGCCCGTGCCGTGCGCGGCGATGGCTTGGTTGACCACGTCGAATCGCGTGCTGCGCGTGGCGCCGTAGGTCAGCGCGATCCCGTAAAGAAAAAACGCGGTGGCAAAGGACCCGAGAAGAAAATATTTGAGCGACGATTCGTTCGATTTCAGTACCGTGCGGCGGAAGCCCACGAGGATATAGGTGGAGATGGAACTCATTTCGAGGCCGATGAAAGCCGTGAGGAGCTCATTCGCGCCCGCCAGAATTCCCATGCCCGCTGTGGCGAAAAGAATCAGAGCGTAATATTCGCCGCGCTGGATGTTTTCGCGATCGAGATAGTCGAACGAGCCGAGGATGGCAAGAGCGGCGACTCCGATAACGATGGCGTGGACGAAAAGGCTGAACATGTCCACGCGAAACAGGCCAGAGTAGGCGGAGCCTTGGTTCAGTGCGGCCCAGCGCAGCGACGCGAGTGCGGCGAGCGTGCCAACGAAAGCGAGCCAGCCCATCGAGCGTTTTTTGCCCGCAGCGACGAATGGGTCGATGAGCATAACGAGCATGCCGAACGCGCAGAGAACCAGCTCAGGCGCGATCCGGTAGAGATCCTGGAGCGGAGGAAACATTACGGCTGAGCCCGCCTTTCGAATTTGACGCTGTGCAGCGCGAGTTCATGTTGCGTTGGCTGCGCGGCTTGCGGCGCCACGCGCCGCGCGGTGTAGCCCGTGCGGTCGCCAACCTGCTGAAGCAGGGCGTTGGTGGTGGCGTCCATGCGATGGGTGAAGAGCGGCGACGCGACGCCCATAAAAACGATGACGATCGAGGCAGTGATCAAGATCAATCGCTCGCGCGGAGTGGCGTCGGGCAGATTTTCGTTTTTCGCCACCGTGACCTTTTCGAGCGCGGTGCGTTGATAGGCCCAGAGCAAATAGACAGCGGAGAGAATCGCGCCGGTCGCGGCCCAGATCGCCCAAGCCGCGTGATGTTCGAAAGTGCCGATAAGAATCATGAATTCGCCGATGAAGCCGTTGAGCATCGGGAGCGCCAGCGATGAGAGGCACGCAAATAGGAAAAACGCGCACAGAACGGGCATGGGTTTGGCGAGGCCGCCCAATTCCCTGAACTCGTAAGTGTGGCGACGGTCGTAAATCATTCCGCAGACGAGGAACAACATCCCGGTGGAAACGCCGTGGTTCAGCATCTGGTAGATGGCGCCTTCCATGGCCGTGGGATTGAAGACGAAAATGCCAAGGACGACGAATCCCAAGTGGCTCACGGAAGTGTACGCGACAAGGCGCTTCAAATTGGTTTGGATCATCGCGACCAGCGCGGCGTAAATGATGCCAATGATGGCCAGCGTGGCGATGACGGGCGCGGCGCGATGCGACGCCTCCGGGAAGAGCGGCAAGCAGAAGCGCAGCATGCCGTACGTGCCCATTTTCAGCAGCACGCCCGCGAGAATGACGGAACCGGCCGTCGGCGCTTCCGTGTGCGCGTCTGGCAGCCAAGTGTGAAGCGGGAAGACAGGCACTTTGATGGCGAAGGCCAGAATGAAAGCGAGGAAGAGAAGGAGCTCGGAATGCCAGGGCAAAGAGATCTGCCCGTTGCGGAGCATGCTCACAATCGCCGGTAAATCAAAAGTCGGATTGCCGGCCACTCCGCTGAGATGGAAAAGCCACAAAATGCCGACGAGCATCAGAATGGAGCCGAGCATCGTGTACAAAATAAATTTCAGCGCGGCATAAACCTTGCGTCCATGGCCCCAGACGCCGATGAGGAAATACATGGGAATGAGCATCACTTCCCAGAAAACGAAGAAGAGGAAAAGGTCGAGCGCGCAGAAAACGCCAACCATGCCCATTTCGAGGACGAGGAGCATGGCGAAGAATTCCTTGACGTGCTCGTGAATGCTGTTCCACGAGCAGAGAATGGCGAGCGGCGTTAGGAACGTGGTGAGGAGAATGAGGAACAGGCTGATACCGTCGACGCCCATGTGGTAGTGAATGTGAAGACTCGGAATCCAGGCGTAAATCTCTTCAAATTGATAGCCGCCCTCGGCAAGACTGAAGCCGCGCAACAGGAACAGCGACATGATGAATTCGATGACGGAGGCGAAGAGAGTGAAGCGGCGTATCCAAACATGATCGTCGCCGCTCAACAGGAGAAGGGTGAAAGCCCCCGCGAGCGGGAAAAACGTCAGTACCGTCAGCAGATAGTTGTGGCCGGCCACGTTAGCGCACCATCCAGACGAAAAATACGGTTACCGCAACGGCTCCGACTACGACCCACGCGGCGTAGCTGCGCGTGTTGCCGCTTTGCATGCGACGCAAGCCGCTGCCGCTCTCGCGCGAAAGAAATGCCAATCCGTTCACTGTGCCGTCGATCAAGCCGACGTCGATGGTCTTCCAGAGAACATTGCGCGAAATCCAGATGAGCGGGCCGATGATGACCGCGCCATAGAGTTCGTCGACGTAGTATTTGTTGAGGAGCAGCTTGTAAACAGGCCTGAAAGTATTCGCGAGCTTGTTGGGAAGCGCGGGCTTGCGAATATACAAATACCACGCGATCAGGAAACCTATCAGCCCCGCAAGGACGGCGATGCCGGTCATCTCGATCTCGAGGGAGTGCGCGGGTTCAACCCAGGCAGGGTGCAGCTTCGAGGCGAGTTCCCACGAGGAATTAAAAACGGGCGTGAGGAAGCCCTTGAAATAATCGGGGCCGCCCCAGTACGTAGGGAAGGCGAACCAGCCGCCGACGACCGCCAGGGTCGCGAGAATCACAAGCGGCACAAGCATCACCTTGGGCGATTCGTGCACGTGTACGTGATGCTCGTCGTAGCGCGGCTTGCCATGAAAGGTGAGAAAAATCAGCCGGAACATATAGCAGGCGGTCAGGAGAGCGCCGAAGAGACCGAGGCCCCAGAGGGCCCGGTTTGCATTCGGCCCCGCGTAGCTCGCGAACAGAATCTCGTCCTTGCTGAAAAAACCGGAGAAAAGGGGCGCGCCGGAAATGGCGAGCGTCGCCACGAGCATGGTGGCGTACGTCCACGGGATTTTCTTCCAGAGGCCGCCCATTTTCTGCATATCCTGTTCGCCGCCGATGGCGTGGATCACGCTTCCCGCCGCGAGGAAGAGCAAACCTTTGAAGAACGCGTGGGTCATCAAATGGAAAATTCCGGCGGCGTAAGCGCCCACACCACAGGCTAAAAACATGTAGCCGAGTTGCGAGATGGTGGAATAAGCGAGAACTTTTTTGATGTCGTTCTGCGCGAGGCCAATAGTTGCGGCATAAAGTGCGGTGACGCCGCCAATGACGGCGACGGCGAGCATCGCGGCAGGCGCGTGGCTGTAAAGCACGTTCATGCGCGCGACCATGTAAACGCCCGCGGTGACCATTGTCGCGGCATGAATCAATGCGCTGACGGGCGTGGGGCCTTCCATGGCGTCGGGAAGCCAGACGTATAACGGAAGCTGCGCGGATTTTCCGACCGCTCCGGCGAGCAGCAGCAAACAAATCGAAGTGAGCACGCCCCAGTGGTGCATGCCTTCGACGGGCATATTGGCGGCCGTCGCGAACATCGTTTTGTAGTCAATCGAGCCGAAGGTCCAGAAAGCCATCAAAATGCCGATGGTGAAGCCGAAGTCGCCGATGCGCGTGGTGATGAACGCTTTTTTGCCCGCGTCGGCGGCCGATTTCTTCTGGAAGAAGAAACTGATAAGCAGGTAGCTGCACAGGCCCACGCCCTCCCAGCCGACGAAGAGCAGGACGAGATTCGAAGCCATGACCAGCGTCAGCATGAAAAACATGAAGAGATTCATTTCGGCGAAGAAGCGGTAATAACCTTCCTCATGCGCCATGTAGCCCACCGAATAAATATGGATGAGCATGCCAACGAGGGTGACCACGCCGAGCATGACGATGGTGAGCTGGTCGACTTGCAGAGCGAAATCGACGCGGAAATTGCCTGCCGTCATCCAGGTGAAATAGTTCCCGATCCACGGAATCTGCGAGGGGCTAAGGCTGAAAAATTCGCGCGCCAGTTCGCAATACGAAAGGAAGGTAAGCACAACGAAGCCGACGCTCGAGATATTGACGTATTTCTGCGGCCAGTGGCGGCCGGCGAGAAGCGTCAGCATCGACCCCGCGAGAGGCAGAGCCAGGATGATCCAAAGATGATTGAGTATGAACATTCGTTTTAACTGGAACTAGAACTTCATTAAATTCACGTCTTCGACGTTCAACGATTTCCGGTTGCGCGCAATCACCATCACAATTGCCAAGCCCACGGCGGCTTCGGCCGCGGCGACCACAATCACAAAGAAAACGAAGATCAAGCCGTCGAGCTGATCGAATTCGCGGCTGAAGGCCACGAACGCGAGATTCACGGCGTTGAGCATTAGCTCTATAGCCATGAAAATCGTGATGATGTTGCGTTTGAAGACAAATCCGATGACGCCAAGTCCGAAAAGCACGGCGCTTAATATCAGGTAATAGGATATGGGGATCATGGCTACGACTCCCTCTTGGCGAGTACGAGCGCGCCCAGAACGGCGATAAGAATCAGAATCGACGTGAGCTCAAAGGGCAGCACGAACTCGGTGAACAGTTTCATGGAAAGCTGCTGCGTCAACTGGGGGTCGGGCGCCGCAGCGCCGCTAGTTGCCGCCGCTCTACCGCCGTACTCGCGGAAGAGCGAATAGGCCATCTCGGCAAGGAAAAATATTCCGAGAGGCAGGCCGACCCACTTCGCCAAGCGGCTCACGTTGGTGCGCACTTCTTCCCCGGCGTTGAGCAGCATGATGACGAACACGAAGAGCACCATAATGGCGCCCGCGTAGACGAGAATCTGAATGGCCGCGGTGAAGGCCGCGCCAAGCAGCAAATAGAGGATGGCGAGCGAAATCATCACCAGAACGAGCGCCAGAGCGCTGTGAACCGGCTCGCGCGCGAGAATAAGAGCGAGCGCACCCACAATCGCCATCACGCCACAGGCAATGAATACGGCCATTGCGATATTCATCAGCGCAACCTCAGGACGACGACAAGGCTGGTGACGACTAGATTGATCAGCGACAACGGCAGAAGGAATTTCCAGCCGAAGGACATCAGCTGGTCATAACGGAAGCGAGGCAGCGTGCCGCGCGCCCAAACGTAAAAGAATAGAAGGAAGAAAACTTTCGCCGTGAACCAGAACGGGCCCTGAATCACGGGCATTACTCCGGGCAACGTGCAGAGATAGCCCACGCCGAGGCACACGATTCCCAAGACAGGGAAGACGAGCTTGGCGCTTAATTGCACGCCGCGCAGCCCGCCGACGATAAGGCCGATTCCTCCAATGATCAGTCCCGCCGCCGGAAGATAAAGTTGCCAACGCCACGCGCCGGTCTCCGGAAAAGGGGAGAGCCAGCCGCCGAGGAAGAGCAGCGTCGCCAGGCAGGACACGGTAATCATATTTGCGTATTCGGCCATGAAAAACATGGCGAACTTGAAGCTCGAATATTCGGTGTGGAAGCCCGCGACCAATTCCGTTTCGGCTTCGGGCAAATCAAAAGGGACGCGGTTAGTCTCCGCGATCGCCGCCGTCAGATAACAAATGAAGCCGAGAATCTGCGGGATGATGTGCCACTTTGGAAAGAAGTGGTACCAGTGCCCGGACTGGCCCCCAACGATGTCGTAAAAATCAAACGAGCCGGCGATGAGCAGAACGCCGACGACAGAAAGCGTCAGCGAAACCTCATAGCTGATCATTTGCGCGGAGCTGCGCAGGCCGCCCATTAGAGGATACTTGCTGTTCGATGACCATCCGGCGAGCACGACGGCGTAAATACCGATGGAGCTGATGGCGAAGAGCAGAATCAACGCGACGTTGCTGTGGGAAATGACGAGCTGCGTCGGCTGGCCGAGGATGGAGATCGTCGCCGGGCCAATGGGAATCAGCGCCAAGGTGGTGAGGGCCAAGGCCAAGGCGAGAAACGGCGCGAGGACATAGGAAATCTTGTCCGCGGCGGGCGGAACGATGTCTTCCTTGAAAAGGAATTTGATGCCGTCAGCAAGCGGCTGCAACAGACCGTGCGGGCCCACCCAATACGGGCCCCAGCGCGACTGAATGCGAGCGACGACCTTGCGCTCGAACCATGTGAGGTAGGCGAGCGCCGTCATCACGACAAAAAGCGCGATGGCGATTTTAATTAACGAGACCACCAGGACTGGGTGGTGGGTGACGAAATCCACGGTCTTTCCTTGGACTCTTTGGTTGAATTGAGTTTCGAACAGTAACGCCCCAGGGTTCCGCTTGTAAACAAATCGTCCTGCGAAGAGAAGACCAAATCCGCTGCCACGTCGTAGGAACCGTCTACCGCAGCCGGCGCGGAGGTGGCTTGCTCCGTGCCTCCGGTCAGCAGGCCGGCGACGGAAACATCGTAACCGCGCACGTTCTGGCGAATTTCCTCGAGGACGGCTTCTGGCGTGCGGTGCTTCATCGCGGCGCCGAGGCCGAGCTGCGCAAGCTGGTGAATCAAAATGCGCAACAAATCGAAATCGCTGCGCGGACCTTGCGCGTCCACGGCGCGGCGCACCATCTGGACTTCGCCCGCCGTGTTCGTGAGCGTGCCGTCTTTTTCGTACGTGGACGCTGCGGGCAAGATTACATCGGCGCGCTGCGCCGTTTCCGTCATGAACATATCCTGCACGACGAGAAGATCGAGGCTGGCGATTTTGTCCGGGGCTTTCACGCCAAAGGTTTTCAGCGGATTCGCGCCGACGATGTACAGAGCTTTGAGCTTTCCTTCGACCGCCGCCTGCATCATTTGGCGCGCGTTCATTCCCGGCTTCGCGGGAATTTCTTTGCCCCAAAGCTTGCTCCAGCGGCCGCGCTCGTTTGCGTCGGAGAGCGGTGCGTAGCCGGGCAGGCGGTCGGGGAACATTCCCATGTCGGCAGCGCCGCGAGAATTGGAGTAATCACCGAGGGCCATGTAACGCGTCTGGCCAGAAAGTCCGCTGCCAAATTTCACCAAATCGCGCACGGCTGTTCCGCGAACATTGGCGCCGAACAAAATCACGACGTCTTTTTCCTTGGCGAGAGATTCTTTCAGCTTGGCGAGTTCGCCGGTGATTTTGCCGTCGAGGTCGCCGCTGCCTGTGGTGAGCCAGCCTACGGCGCGCCCCTCTGCCCCGGCGGGGACTTCAATTGATTGCACAGCCTGGCGGTGAAGTTTCAGCGGGCCAGCGTGAATGATGTACAAATGCGCGGCGTGGTGGCGCACGGCAGAGCGAATCTGCCAGGCGACCAGCGGATTCTGCTGCGTCGCATCGTTGGCAATCAGAACGATGGCGGAAGCGCTGTCGATTTGCGCCATTGTCGCCATGGAGTCTTTCGCTTTCGCGCCGAGCGCAGTTGCCAGGCCCGCGTAATCGGCGGTGCGATGATGATCAATGTTATTTGTGCCGAGCGTTACGCGCGCAAAACGATTCAGCAGGTAGTTTTCTTCGTTGGTGGTGTGGTTTGAACCGATCACGCCCATGGCTGCGGGGCCGTGTGCGCCATGCACCTGTTTTAGTCGGCGGGCTATTTCCTCGATGGCGTCTTCCCAGCTTGCGGGCTCAAGTGAGCCGTTCTTGCGCACAAGCGGCTGGCGAATGCGCTCGGCGTTCGTTGTGAAGTCGTAGGCATAGCGGCCCTTGACGCAAAGAAATTCTTCGTTGATCCCGGAATGGTCGCGATTGTTGGCGCGAAGAATCTCGTTGTTGCGAATCGAGAGCGTAGTTTTGCAGCCATTGGAGCAATGCGCGCACGCCGTGCCGAAATATTTCATTTCCCACGGGCGCGTTTGATAGCGATACGTGCCGCTGGTAAGCGCACCGACGGGGCAAATGTCGATGCACATGCCGCATTCTTCGCACGCAAGCTGGCCTGATTCGTTGGGAATGATTACGGAAGTGACGCCGCGCGCGCCGACGCCGAGCGCCTTCACGTCCATGCCTTCATCGCAAACACGAACGCAGCGGAAACACAAAATGCAGCGCGGAGCATCGTAATAAACGATGGGTGACCACTTTTCCTCGGGATAATGCAGCTTCTCTTCAATGAAACGGCTGTGGTCAATGCCGTAAGTGAACGTCATGTCCTGCAATTCGCACTCGCCGCCCTTGTCGCAAACGGGACAGTCGAGCGGATGATTTGTCAGGACGAATTCGAGCATGTCCTTGCGCGCTTTGTGGACCGCGGGCGTGTCCGCGTGAACAACCATGCCCTCTTCCGCGACGAGCGTGCAGGCTGTGGCCAGCTTGCGCTGCTTCTCGACTTCGACCAGGCACATGCGGCACGCGGCCTGCAGCGCCAGTCCCGGGTAGTAGCAAAAAGATGGAATCTCGATGCCAGCCTGCTTCGCCGCTTCAATGACGAGCGTGCCGGCGGGCACTTGAAGCTTCTGGCCGTTGAGCGTGAAATTGATCAGTTTTGTTTCCGTTTCCGCCATAATTCCTTTGCGATATTCGTTGCCAGTTTTTTCCTGCGAGCCTAGCGCACCATAGCCAACACGTCGGCCGGCTTGTGCAGACATTTTCCGCGCAGATGATCTTCGAATTCGTTGCGCCATTTGCGCACGATGCTCATCGTTGGGAGCGCGGCCGCGTCGCCGAGCGCGCAGAGCGTCGTGCCCAATATGTTTTCAGACACTTCGTCGATCAGCGGAATATCTTCCTGCCGCCCGCCGCCTTCGTGGAAGCGATCGAGCAACTTGCGCAGCCACGCGGTGCCTTCGCGACAAGGAATGCACCAGCCACACGATTCGTGCGCGTAGAAATGCATGATGCGGCGCGCGACGTCCACCATGCAGGTATCTTCGTCCATTACGACCAGGCCGCCGGAGCCGAGCATCGATCCGATTTTCGCCACGGAATCATAATCCATGGCCACATCGCATTCGTCGGCTTTGAGCAGAGGGCAGGAAGTGCCGCCGGGCAGCACAGCTTTCAGTTTCTTGCCGTTTGCGACGCCACCAGCGACTTCGTTAATCATGCGATTCAGGTTGAAGCCGAGCGGCAATTCGTAAATCCCCGGACGATTTACGTGGCCGGAAATCGAATAGAGCCGCGTGCCGCCGTTCTTGGGCACGCCGAGGCCGGCATACCAGTCGCCGCCCTTGCGGATGATGACCGGCACGGTGCTGAGCGTTTCCACATTATTGACGACCGTTGGGCATTGATACAGTCCGGCGACGGCAGGGAAGGGAGGCTTGATGCGAGGATAGCCGCGCTTGCCTTCGAGCGAATCGAGAAGCGCCGTTTCTTCGCCGCATTCGTACGCGCCCGCGCCGGTGTGCGTGCAAAGTTCAAAATCGAATCCGGTGCCGAGAATATTTTTACCGAGATAGCCGGCTTTGTAGGCTTCCTCAATCGCAACGTCCAGAATGTCCAGAATGTAGCGATACTCACCGCGGACGTAGATGTAACCCTGATGCGAGCCGATCGCCTTTCCCGCTATCACCGCGCCTTCGATCAGCGCGTGCGGGTCCATTTCCATCAGCGGACGATCTTTGCTTGTCCCGGGCTCGCTTTCGTCGGCATTCGCCACAACATATTTCGGCTTCGGA
>DATGJE010000148.1:0-16610 GCA_035295305.1 Candidatus Acidiferrales bacterium
GCGCGAGTAAATCACCAGAGGGCGCGACATCTCAAAACACGCTCGATGGCCTTTGCTGGAAATCAATTCCGCGGTATGGATTTCTTTTTTGACTTGCGGGCCGGTGAGCAGGAAGGGGTATTTTTCGATGGCTTTGTGGGTGAGGCCGCCGCCACAGGGTTTTTCCCAGGCGAGGTGCTCGTCAAAGAGTGTGACGTTGAACCCCGCGCTCGCAAGTTTTTCGCCGCAGAGAGCACCCGCAGGCCCTCCGCCAACTATGGCAATTTGTTTCATTCGCTTGGAATCCGCGTACAGACGAGATTTGCGCACCCGTTCAAACACCAAAGTATAGCATCAGCCAGCCCAGCGCAAACGCGGTGTGCGCCTTTGGTAGCAGGAGGTTCCGCTCAGCCTTCGCAGGCCAGTTTCGGAATTCCTCATAAGCGCCTCCGAAGCAGGGCCGTTCGCGAAACGATCACGAGCTGTGGATGGAATCGGTGCATGGTAAAATAAGGGGCGTGAAGTCACGCGAGGGAATCTCGCGCTGGGGACTTGTTGGGAAAAGTTGTCAGTCAGAAAGAATTGCTGAGCAGGGTGGCCGAAGCGAAGGCTGCTCGGCGTCGAATTGTGTTCACGAACGGCTGTTATGACCTGCTGCATCCCGGCCATGTACGCCTGCTAGAAAAATCCCGCGAACTCGGCGACGTGCTGGTGCTCGCTCTCAATAGCGATCGCAGCGTGCGCGAAAACAAGGGCGCGAATCGGCCAATCATTCCCGAAGACGAACGCGCGGAAATCGCGGCGGCGCTCGCGGCGGTGGATTACGTGGTGCTGTTCGACGAGCCGACGCCGCGCGAGATCATTGCGCGCGTGTTGCCGGACGTGCTGGTGAAGGGAAGCGACTGGGGAGCGGATGAAATTGTGGGGCGCGAGGAAGTCGAAGCGGCGGGTGGCCGCGTGGTGTCGATACCGCTCGAGCCGGGTTATTCCACTTCTGCAATCATTGAGAGCATTTTGAAAATTCCATCATGATTCTGCCTCTGGTAGGCGAGCTGCTTTCCCGCGTGGGACGCCAGCAAGCCGTTGAAGAATGTTTTGACCGTCTGCGACGCGGCAGCCACGAAGTGGTGCTGACCGGCCTGACGGATCCCGCGAAGGCGCTGCTTGTTGCGCTCGCAGTTCAATCGCTTTCCAAGCAGACAGTCCTGCTCGTCGAATCCAATCAGAAGGCCGACGACTTCGAGGCGTTGACGCTTTATTTTCTCCGCGCTTTGGGGCGAGCGAACGCGCAAGTGACGGTGCTGCCTTCCCACGAAGTGCTGCCCTACGATCATCAGTCGCCCCATCCGGAAATTTCCGAGGCGCGCGCGGCGGCGCTGTGGCGTTTGACGAGCGGCGAAGCGGATTTGGTGATCGCGCCAATCTCAGCCGCGGTTCTTCGCCTTCGTGAGCCGCAATATTACCGGAGTCTCGCCTTGGCGCTTGCGCGCGGCGAAGACGTGCCGCGCGAAGAATTGCTCGCGCATCTTTCGAGTGTCGGTTACGAGGCGGTTGAAACCGTCGAAATGGCGGGGCAGTTCGCCGTGCGCGGGGGAATCCTCGACGTGTTTCCTCCCGAGGCGGAACGCCCGGTGCGTCTCGAACTTCTGGGCGATACTTTGGAATCGTTGCGTGAGTTCGATACAGAGACGCAGCGTTCGACAAGCCCGGTAGAGCGAATCACGTTGCTGCCGCTCACGGACAGTCCGCGCAGCGCGGAGCAGCTCGAACGACTCCGCGCGCCCGTCATTGCAGGCCACGAAGATTCAGAGCGGCGAGAGTCCGACGTCCCGGCGGGATTTTTCCCCGGTTGGGAATTTCGAGCGTTTCTCTCGGAGCGCCGCGAATCGAATCTGCTTCGCCTGCGCGAAAACGTTCTGGTGATCGAAGATGAACCCGCCGCGCTCGATGCAGCGCTGGAGAAATATCGCGCGCGATTTGCGGAAGCGGCGATTGAAGAGCCGGACATGGCGCCGCCGGAGAGTTACATCCTCAACGATGACGAGTGGCAGTGCGCGAAGCAGGGAGTCGCGCGCTTCGGCCTCGAGCAACTCGCCGTGGAAAAGACCGCCGAGTCGCAGTTCACTCTGCCAACGCGGCCGACCACGCGATACCACGGGAACGTTCCGGCATTCATGGCTGAACTGAAAGGACGGTTGAACGCCGCGGAGCAAATTTTCCTGAGCGCCGCAAGCACCGGCGAACTCGAGCGGCTTGCGGACCTGTGCCACGAATTCGAGTTGCCTTTCCGCTTGGGAGAATTGGGGCAGGGCGCGACTGCTTCGCGCCTGGCGGATGAATCGAGCGCGGGCAGCGTTCCCGCCGCTGTGTTGGTGAAGGCGCCGCTCGAAGCGGGCGTCGAATTTGTTTCGGCGAAGCTGTCGCTTTTCGGCAATTCCGACTTATTCGAAACCGCCGCGACACCGACGCGTCCGCGCAACCGGCCCAAGACCGCAGGTTTTTTCAGCGATTTTTCGGACCTGAAGGCGGGCGATTTCGTGGTTCACGTCGATCACGGCATTGGCCGGTTCCAAGGATTGCGTCAAGTCAGCGTAGACGGAGTGAACGGCGAATTTCTGCTGCTCGAATATGCGGAAGACGCCAAAGTGTACGTGCCACTTACTCGCCTCGACCTGGTGCAAAAATATCAGTCGCTCGGCGGCGCGGAGCCGCGCCTGGACAGGCTGGGCGCGCAAGCGTGGGAAGCACGCAAATCGCGGGTGCGCAAATCCGTCAACGACATGGCGCAGCAACTGTTGAAGCTGTACGCGGAGCGCAAATCCGTGGAGGGGCACTCGTTTCCCGCGGACACGCCGTGGCAAAAGGAATTTGAGGATGCGTTCGAGTTTCAGGAAACGACCGATCAGGATCGCGCGATCGTCGACGTGAAGCGCGACCTGGAGCGCGCACAGCCGATGGACCGTTTGCTTTGTGGCGACGTTGGCTATGGCAAGACGGAAGTCGCCATGCGCGCCGCGTTCAAAGTGGTTGCTGATTCAAAGCAAGCGGCCATCCTCGCGCCCACGACGGTGCTGGCGTATCAGCATCACGATACTTTCCGGCGGCGCTTCGCCGCGTTTCCGATTCGCATCGCGATGCTCAGCCGTTTTCAGAATCCGCGCGAACAAAAGCAGATCCTGGCCGAACTGGAGGCCGGGAAAATTGACATCGTCATCGGTACGCACCGGCTGCTTTCAAAGGATGTGAAATTCCAGGATCTCGGCCTGCTTGTCGTGGACGAGGAACAGCGATTCGGAGTCGGCCACAAGGAGCGCATCAAAGAGATGCGCAAAAATGTGGACGTGCTCACCATGTCGGCGACGCCGATTCCGCGCACGTTGCATATGTCACTTGTAGGATTGCGCGATATGTCGGTGATCGAAACTCCGCCAAAGGACCGGCTGTCGATTCAGACGGTTGTCGCGCCTTTTGATACCGCGCTGATTCGCCGCGCGATTACGGAAGAGATGGCGCGCGATGGGCAGGTATTCTTCGTTCATAACCGCGTGGAGTCGATTGCGTCGCTGGCGGTGATGATCAAGGAGCTTGTGCCGAAAGCTCGCGTCGTCGTGGGCCACGGGCAAATGAGCGAAGGCGAACTGAGCAAAGTGATGATGAAGTTCATTCGCCACGAAGCGGACGTGCTGGTGGCGACAACGATTATCGAAAATGGCTTGGATATTCCGCGCGCCAATACGATTGTCATCAATCGCGCAGACCGCTTCGGCTTGGCGGAACTCTACCAACTTCGTGGGCGCGTGGGACGCTCGACGCAGCGCGCTTACGCTTATCTGCTTGTGCCGCCGGAGGGCTCGCTCTCCGGGCTCGCGCGCCAACGGCTCGCCGCGCTTAAGGAATTCAGCGATTTGGGCGCCGGCTTTCGCATCGCCGCGCTCGATCTGGAATTGCGTGGCGCCGGAAATATTCTGGGACGCGAGCAGCATGGGCATATTGAATCGGTGGGCTTCGACTTGTATTGCCAGATGCTCGAGCGTGCTGTCGCCGAACGCAAAGGCGAAGTGGTGCAGAGCGAACGTCGCGCCACTCTCAACCTGGGATTGGACATCCGAATTCCTGCGGATTACATCGAAAATGAAAGCTCGCGCCTTCGCGTTTACAAGCGGATTGCCGGCGTCGCCTCCGAGGAGACGCGGCAAGAAGTGCTGGCGGAGTTACGCGACCGCTTCGGACCGCCGCCGCGAGCGGTGGAGAACCTTCTGGAATATGCGCTGCTCAAAGCGCTGGCGGAGAAATTATCGGTGGCGGCGATCGACCGTCGCGGCGACCGCGTGGCGATACGCTGGCACGAGGAAACGCCCGTGCGTCCGGAAAAACTGGTGAAGATCATCCGCTCGCGGAAGGATATGCGGCTCGATCCCACGGGGACATTGTGGCTGGAATGGAAACGCCAGCCGGAAGGAATCGCGGAAGCGATGAGAAACGTGTTGCTTGAACTACAAACGTAGCGATAGAATTCGAGGCTATATGAAAAAACTATCAATTCTGTTTTCGGGTGCCGTTGTTGTGTTTGCGCTTCCGGTTTTTGTTCATGCCAGCGGAACCGTGGTCGAGGAAATTATCGCGCGCGTGAACAACGACATCATCACCCAGTCGGATTATCAGAAGGCCGCGGCGTCCCTCCAGCAGGAAGCGGAGCAGGAATGCCAGGGCTGCACGCCGGACAAGATCAGCCAAATGGTGGCGGAGGAAAGAAAGAATTTGCTCCGCGACCTGATTGACCAGTCCCTACTGGTGCAGCGCGCCAAGGATATGGATATCAGCGTGGAGACAGACGTCGTGAAGCGCCTCGACGCTGTGCGGCAACAGAATAAACTGCCGAGTATGGAGGCTCTTCAGAAGGCCGTCGAATCGCAGGGAATGAGCTGGGAGGATTACAAGGATCAGCTTCGCAACAGCATTCTGCAGCAGCGCGTAATTTCGGAAGAGGTCGGCTCGACGGTCCGCATTGGCAGCGACGAGGTGCAGAAATATTACGACGCGCACAAAAACGAATTCGTGATGCCCGAGCAAGTTGATCTCTCGGTGATTTTCTTCAGCACCGAGAACAAGACGCCCCAAGAGGTGGCTTTAATTCGGCAAAAGGCCGATGGCGTGCTGAAGCGGTTAAAAAGCGGCGACGATTTCGGCGAGATGGCAAAGCGGTTTTCCGAAGGCCCAACCTCCTCGCAGGGCGGCGAACTGGGCAGTTACAAGCGCGGCGAGTTAACTCCGGATTTGGAGAAATTGGTGTTTGGCCTCAAGAAGGGCGATATGACTGATGTGATTCCCGCTTCCAATGGCATCCAAATCATCCGCGTCAACCAGCATTTTGACGCAGGCTTGCAGCCGCTGAGCAAAGTGGAACAAGAAGTGGAAAACGCGCTGTATGAACAAAAAATCCAGCCGGCCATGCGGAAATACCTGGCGCAATTGCGCAAAGACAGCTACGTGGTGGTGAAGGCCGGATACACGGATTCCGGCTCGGTTGGGGGCAGCAGCGTGATTACGGAGACTCCGTATTCGCCCGACGGGGGCAAGGCGAAAAAGAAAAAAGACGACAAAGCGAAGGACACGGACGACAGCCAATGAAATCCGCCTTCATTGCGGATTTTCAGGATGGCCAGACGGTAGCCACTCTATTTCTCGTTCGTGAAAAGGAAATACGCACTTCGGCGCGAACGGGAAAGTCCTGGCTGCGCGTCGCTCTTGCCGACCGCACCGGAACAATCGAAGCGAAAATGTGGGACAACTACACCGGCCTTTTGGAGACGTTCGCCTGCGAAGACATCGTGCGCGTGCGCGGCCGCGTGAAGCTCTACAACAACGCAAAAGAACTGACGATTGAACAGATCCTGATCGCCGTCGAAACGGATTACACGCTCGACGATTTTCTTCCGCACACGAAGCATGACGTGGAAAAGCTCTTCGCGCAATTGCGCGAAGAAATCGCCGGAGTGAAAAATCCGTGGCTGCGGAAGCTGCTTGATTCTTTTGTTGATGATCCGGAATGCGCGTTCAAGCTGAAGCGCGCGCCCGCGGCGATGACCATGCACCACGCATATCTGGGCGGTTTGCTGGAACACGTCGTCAGTTTGTGCGGGCTTGCGAAACACATTACCCAGCATTACCGGGAAGTCGACGCCGACTTGCTCCTCACCGGCATCGTGCTCCACGACATCGGCAAGACGCAGGAGCTTTCCTATTCACGCGCGATCGCGTACACCGAGGAAGGGCAACTGCTCGGACATATCGTCATCGGTCTCGGCATGGTGCAACGCAGGATTGATGCGATTCCCGATTTTCCGAAGCCTCTTGCGGCGCTCGTCGAGCATTTGATTGTGAGCCATCACGGCGAACTTGAGTTTGGCTCGCCAAAACTTCCCTCAGTGCGCGAGGCAGTGCTGTTGCACCATCTGGACGATCTCGATTCGAAGATGGCCGCGATGCGCGAGACGCTTGGTCAAACGGCAGCGGACGAAATGTGGAGCGCGCGGAATCCCGCGTTGCGGCGCAATCTTCTGAATGCGCACGCCTATCTGAATCCCCCTCAGCCGAAACCCAAGATTGCGCCCGTCCCGAAGGAACAAAAACCAAGCGGCGGTCTGTTTGGAACACAGACGCCGGAAACGGTAAAGAAATCCTGATGAGCACTGGCATCAAAAATGTGCAAGCGGAAGGCCAATATGCGCGGCGGCGCTCGTTGCTGGAGCTTGCTCCGCTCGAATTGGATTGCATGACGGCGTTGTGGCTTTTGGGCGAGGGCACAGTGCGTGAAATCCGCGAAACGCTCGCGCCGCGCCGCCCGCGCGCCTACACAACCATCATGACGATCATGGATCGGCTGACGCAGAAGGGAATTGTCGAGCGGCAGCGCACTGGCCGCGCGTGGAAATATCGCGCGAACCTGAGCAAAGAAGACGCGCGAGCGCACGCCGTGGCGCAGGTAGTCGATAATTTTTTTGGCGGCTCGATGGAAGCGTTGCTCGCGCAGATGGCGGGCGCGAATGGACGTCGCGCCGCCGTCCGTGCTGACGCAGCCGGCGCGGTTGCGCCGGAAGAGCCTGCGGGCGCCTCCTTTCCCGGAAAGTTGCCCGGCAAGACTTCTCTGTAAACTCCAATGTTCCCCGCTGAGCTAAGAATTCGCGATCTCTCGATTCGCCCGGCGACTCTGCTCGCGCCGATGGCCGGCGTTACGGACACGATATTTCGTCGCGTGATTCGCAGCCTGGGCGGATGCGGGCTGATCATGACGGAGTTCACCAGCGCCGAAGGTGTGACGCGCAGCGCGGCAAAAACGCTCCGGTATCTTTACTTCGATCAGGATGAACGCCCGATTGCGGCGCAGCTCTTCGGAGCAAACCCTGAAGTAATGGCGACCGCCGCGGCCCTTGTCGAGGACCTTGGGTTCGATCAGATCGATATCAACCTCGGCTGCCCGGCGAAAAAAGTGGTGAAATGCGGCGGCTCCGGTTTGTTGAAAGATTTGCAACAACTCGAACGCGTCCTGGGCGCCGTGCGCGCGGCGGCAAAAATTCCCATGACGATCAAAATGCGCTCGGGATGGGACGACGCGAATATCGTCGCCGTCGAGGTGGCGCGCATGGCGGAGGGAATCGGCGTCGAGGCCGTTGCCGTGCATCCGCGGACGCGGACGCAAGCCTATTCAGGACAGGCGGACTGGTCGATTATCGCGCGCGTGAAACAGGCGGTGAAAATTCCGGTGATCGGCAACGGCGATATCCGCGTCCCTCAGGATGCCGAGCGAATGATCGCGGAAACGGGATGCGACGCGGTGATGATCGGCCGCACGGCCGCGACGAATCCGTGGATTTTCCAGCAGATGGGACAGTATTTCGCGACGGGGCATTACGACGAGCCAAGCGAGGCGGACCGTTACCATTTGCTTTCAGGCTATTTCCGCAGCCTGGTTGCGGCGGATTTGCCCGATGCGATTGGGAAAATGAAGCAGTTCGCCTGCTGGTTCACGCATGGCGTGAGGAACGGCGGAGAATTGCGCCACGAAGTGCACTCGGCGCGCAGCCCGTCGGAAGTCCTCGAGCGCGTGGACTCATTTTTCACGCGCGTGGCGGACGCTCACGGCGCGTAGGCAGAGCCTAATTTAGGAATTCTCTTCTGCAATCAGGCGTTTGTAAGCTTCGCGCTTGGCGAGACCGAATTCTTTCGCCGCTTGCTTCAGCGCCGCTTTTCGATCGACCCCTTGCGCAGACTCGATTTCCGCAACGCGCTCCGCCAACGAAACAGTTTCAGTCTGTCGAACAGACTCTTCTGCGGCTGTTTCCGGCGGAGCAATGAGAAGTGTGATTTCTCCGCGCGCGGGTTTTTCGGCGAGCGCCGCGATCAATTCATCGATGCGTCCGTGGAGGAATTCTTCGTGGAGTTTCGTTAGCTCGCGAGCAACCGTTGCGTGGCGATTGCCGAGGATTTCCAGCGCGTCTTCCAACGCGGCGCGAAGGCGATGCGGTGCTTCGTACAGAACCATGGTGCGGCGCTCGGCGGCAATTTCGCGCAGATGGCGGCGGCGCTCCGCGGGACGCGCAGGCAAAAAACCGATAAACGTGAACTCCTCCGAAGGCATGCCAGAGGCGGCGAGCGCGGCGATGATTGCCGAAGGCCCCGGAATCGGAATCACCGGAAGTTTGTGGCGCAGGCAAAGGGAAACAAGCCTGTGGCCCGGGTCGGAGATAACCGGCGTTCCGGCGTCGCTGACCAGGGCGATGCGCGCGCCTTCCTCGATGCGCAGCACCAACTCCGCCGCGCGGGTCATTTCATTGTGCTCGTGGTAGCTTTCGAGCGGTTTGTTAATGTCGAAATGCGAAAGAAGCTTCAGCGTCTGGCGCGTGTCTTCGCAAGCGATCATATCGGCTTCCTTGAGCACGCGGAGCGCGCGGAGGCTGATATCTTCGAGATTGCCGATGGGCGTGGCCACCAGGTACAGGCAGCCGCGTCCGGAATTGTCAGTTTGCGCGGAAATCATGGCGATGCAGGCGTAAAGAATCGACGTCGCAATGAAGTTTAGCACAACGCACACGTCCCTAACGGAAGAACGGCTGTGCGGCGGTGTGGCGGGACATGGTAAGATTTTGCGCGGATGAAACGAGGGTAGCGAAAGTGCCACTGTACGAATACAAATGCGTCAAGTGCGGCCATCGATTTGAAAAAATCGAAAAAGTGACGGCCTCGGAGATCAAAAAGTGCCCGAAATGCGGCGCGAAAGCGGAACGCATGGCTGCCGCACCCGCCATTCAATTCAAGGGCTCGGGCTGGTACGTGACGGACTACGCGGGCAAGAATTCCGACGGCACATCGAAGGATGCGAAGGGAGCGAAAGACGCCAAGGAATCCAAAGAAGCGAAGGATTCGAAAGAATCCAAGGAATCGGCCGCATCGAAAACCACGGAGAAGGCAGCGACAGCTTCAGAATCCTCGAAATCTTCGACATCTTCCACGAAGAAGACGAAAGAGAAGTAGCGCGTTCACCGATTAAAATTTCGTTCAGAATTCCATGGCTTTCAAGTAGGCGCGAAACTCGTCGCCAAATTCGGGATTCTTTAGCGCGAATTCCACGGTTGCCTTCAGGAAGCCCAGCTTATCTCCCGCATCGTACGTTTTTCCTTCTGTAATCAGCGCCCACAATCCCTGTTCGCGCGCCAGCGCACGCAACCCATCCGTAAGTTGAATTTCACCGCCACGGCCAGGCTTCGTCTTTTCGAGATGGTCAAAAATTTCCGGCGGCAGGACGTAGCGTCCCGTGACGCTGAGATTCGATGGCGCTTTTTCCGCGTCGGGCTTTTCGACGAGGTCCAAAATCTGCCGCAGACGTTCGCCCCATTTGCGCTCGGTGGCAGGCCGGGCGTCCACAATTCCGTAAAGATGAATCAGCTCGCGCGGCACTGGTTCGACTGCGATCGCGCCAATTCCCGTTTCTTCGTAGACGTCGCACAGCGCGCGCGTGGCAGGTTTTGGGCCGTCGCAGATCACGTCACCGAGCAGGACGGCGAAGGGTTCGTCTCCGACAAGTTCGCGCGCGACCAGGACGGCGTGGCCCAGACCGAGCGGATCGCGCTGGCGCGTGTAACTGAAATGAATTTTCGCTCCGATGTCGCGCACCAGATCGGCGCGCGCCGTGTCGCCTTTTTCCCGCAAGAAGCGCTCCAGCTCCGGAGCCTGGTCGAAATGATCCTCGATCGCATTCTTGCCGCGGCCTGTGACGATAATGATGTTCTCGATTCCGGACGCCGCGCATTCCTCGACGGCGTACTGGATCAGCGGCTTGTCCACGATAGGCAGCATTTCCTTTGGCTGCGCTTTCGTGGCAGGCAGAAAGCGGGTGCCAAGGCCTGCTGCGGGGAAGACGGCTGTGCGAACGCGATGTGGTTTGTTTGTCACGGTGCGAGCCTCAAAAAAATCAGGGCTTCAAGTTACGTGGAGCGCCGGAAGTTGTCAATGCGGTGGGTGGGCCAACGTCGCAAGGAGGGGCGAAACTTTGATGGCCTGTATCTCGCGACGGATTTGCGCCGGCGTGCGCCAGCCGTTTTCTGTCAGGATCCGAATGCCGGGCTGGTAGCGCGTTCTTTCGAAATAGGGATTCAAAATGGACAGACGTGCTGGCGCTTCGGGCCAGATTTCGGCGTCGGGCCCGTTGCGGTCGGCACGAATCGAGTCGATTGCGCGCGGAAGCAGCTTCGACGTATCCGCGAGCACCCATACGGGGCATCCGACTTGCAGCGCGTAGGCAACGAGTGCGCCGGTGCCAGCCTTGTTGGTGAAACCAGCCTCTTCGAACGAATCCGCGCCAACGACCAGAGCGTGAGAGTGGGCCGTGAACATATGCAGCGCCGCATCCGTTGTCAGGCACGCACCGATGCCTTTTCCACGACGCAGAATTTGTTCCACGGTTTTCCTGCCTTCCAGGCCTGGGCGGCCTTCGGAACAAATCACCTGCCAAATGTGCGAATGGGTGCCAACGATGGCCTGAAGAACCGTGGAGCTGTAGGAATACGTCGTGATGATCTTCTTATCGCCGCCGCGCAGAGCGGAACGGAAATGCCGGGCGATGCGCGGCGGGCCGGAGCGCAGTGCAGATGAGAAATGCTTCAGGGCACGTGCGAGATGACGGGAAGGAACGGGTTCGTCGGCAGCGAGCGCGAGTTCGTTCGCAAGACGCAGCAGCGGCGCCATGGTCGGTTGAGCAAACAGCAAAGCACGCGTGACGGCGAGAAGTTCGTCCCGGCTGATTCTCGGATGACGGCGGGCGCATTGTTGCAGGACAACACAAACACGGAGAGCTAGTTCAGCAGCGCCGGAGGAACGGTCGGCCGCGATGGCGTCCAAGTCGCGGCGCAGCCGTTGGTCCATGCGCTATACTAGCATGAGCAAATAAGGCGGAAGGGAAGCGTCAATTGACGTCGCGAATTCTGGGAATTGAGTCTTCGTGCGATGAGACAGCGGCGGCTGTTGTTGCCGATGGCGCGACGATCCTGTCGAGCGTCGTCGCATCGCAGGTGGACATTCACCGTAAATACGGCGGCGTGGTGCCGGAGCTGGCATCGCGCGAACATCTGCGACAAATTGTGCCGGTAGTGCGCGAAGCGGTATTGCAGGCGGGCATCGCGTTGAGAGATATCGACGCCATCGGCGTCACGCAAGGTCCGGGGCTCGTAGGTTCGCTGCTCGTCGGCCTGACTTACGGCAAAGTGCTGGCGCTGGCCCTCGGGAAACCGCTGATTGCCGTGAATCACCTCGAAGGGCATGTGCACGCGGTCCTGCTCGAAGCACACGCGGCGGGACGCGCGCCAAAACTGCCGGCGATGTGCCTGATCGTGTCTGGCGGGCACACGCTGCTCTATCGTGTCGAGGCGAAAAGCAACGCCACGGGTAACGGCGCGCTGCAATTTTCGTATTCTCGCGTCGGCGGAACGCGCGATGACGCGGCGGGCGAGGCCTACGACAAAGTCGCGAGAATGCTCGCCCTCGGATATCCCGGAGGCCCGATCATTGACAAGCTGGCCGCGCACGGAAATCCGTCCGCGGTGCGATTCAACGAGCCCAAAATGGGCGGCAACCAATACGATTTCAGTTTTAGCGGAATCAAAACGGCGGTTCTCTACTATTTGCGGAAGCGTCCGGAATTGCAGCCTGAAATTGATGCGCGCCAGCAGGCTCTCGCTCGCGGCGAAAGAAGCGCAGACGTGCTGCGTACGCTTGCGAGCGCGACAACTCTCGACCTGATTGCAAGTTTTCAGCACGCAGTCGTCGAGGGCTTAATTCGACGGACTCTTGCCGCGGCGGAGCAGTTCGGCGCCGCATCCGTGCTGGTTTCAGGCGGCGTTGCGGCGAACCGCGAACTGCGCGCGCGATTCGAAGAGGAATCGCGAAAGCAAGGTCTCGAAACATTTTTCCCCAGCCGCGCGCTTTCCACGGACAATGCCGCGATGATTGCGGCGGCTGCATATCCGCGGCTTGTTGCAGGCGAACGAGCGGATGCGTCACTCAATGCGCAGCCGAATTTTCCATTGGGGAAGGCAGTCGAGAGTTTAGAGTTGAAAGTTTAGAGTCGAAATGCGCGCCGTCTATTTCTCGTAGAGATACGCCGTGCCGTCCTGCGAGACGGCGTAAAGCGTATGGCCGTCGTGACTCCAGCGCAAGCTGGCGATTCCTTCCGCCCAGCATTCGTCCACAATCGTGTTGCGCTGCAAATCCGCGACAAAGATGCGGCCTTTCGCGGAGCTTTTCAGCCACGAGTTGTAGAACGCGCAAAGGGGAAGCGACGGGTGGCAATGGCAAAGCTCGGCCGCGAAGGGCAGTGACGACGTGGTTCCGCTGACAGCATCGAGCGAATACACTTGGCCGGAAGCGCAGAACACAAGATGACGCGCGTCGCTCAACCAGCACAGATCCGTGACGTGGCCCGTGGTATCAAATCGTCCAATCGTTTCGAGCGTTGGCGGCCGGACAAGAACGATCGAATCGTCGGACCACTCGCCGTCAAATTCCAGGACCGTGGCGAGCGATTTATCGTTCGCGGAAAACGCCGTTGCGCCAAAGCCCAGGAATCTTCCGCGATCGTCCGCATCGTCGTCTTCCGGCGACGCATCGGCAAAAGTCCCGCGATCCAGCTGAGAAAGCGGCTCGAACGATTCGGGAGAATCGCCGGCCATCCAAAGCATCAATGTGGCACTATCTGAGCCGTCCGATGCCGCGGCGAAATATTTTCCGCTATTTGACCAGATAAGATGCTCGGGAAACACGCGGAACGGCGCGAACCGTCCGATGAATTTTCCAGCGCGTGCGTCGAAGTAGTGAAGCTCCGGTTGCCATGTGCCGGAAGCGGCGATCAGCGACTCTCCCGCGGACGACCACGCGAACGACGCCGGGAAATCGGGCCTCGCGACAAGCGGCTCGTCAGGCACGCGGATCACGGACGGCGTTCCCGTTAATTCCAGATCGCAAATTTCGATTTGCTGGCTCAGATCGCGTCTCGCCGCCGAATATGCTGCCACATGGCCTCGCGGCGAAACGGAGAGATGCGGGCGCGGCTCGGCGAACACCTGCTTGACGTTCCACCGGGAAGTCTGCGGGAATTCGCGAATCCCGCGCAGCACAAGAGACGACGACAGCACCGTGATCCCGTTCGCGGGGCTGCGAACGATTCCGCGACTTTCACGCCGCGCGCGCGGAGGCATCAGTGCACGCGTCCCGGTGCAAAAACTTCCAGGCGCTCTTTGCAATCCGCGATGCGCTTGCGAACTTTTTCCGCCATTTCGGCAAGCAGGTCGCGCCCCTGTTCGTGCGCTTCTTCGATTTGGACCTTTAACAAATAAAGATCGGAATTGACGAACTTCTGAGCTTCTGTTTCGATTTCGCCCAGCCGGTTTTTCATCAGGCTGAGCTTCCGGATCACGCGTATCAGTTCCGCGCCTGGGCCTTCGCCTTCCACGGTTTCCGGACTCGATTCGTACGCATCCAAAATCTTCGCCAGCCGCGCTTCATCGCCCTGTTGGTAGGCTTCGTTAGCTTCCGCCATCAATTCCTGGCGGCGCGCGCGATCGGCGTCATTGGTCGTCAGGTCCGGATGAATACGTTTGGCGACCTCGCGGTAGGCTCGTTTCAATTCGGGAGTGGGCGAGAAATGTTTTGTTTCCTCGGATTCCTTCACTGACGCGGCATTGCGGGATTCATCGGCGCGCAGGCGGGCTTCGCGGGCGGCGCGCTGGAGGCGTTCGTTCTCCGGATCTTCCGCTGCCATGCGCTCGGCAACTTGCGCGCGCAATTCGTCCAGCTCAGCGTAAGGCAGGCCGACAAGCTTCAAGTAGCGCCGTTCGAGCGCGCCGAGTTCGCCGCGAATGCTCGCGAGACGCAGTTCGCATTCAGCGAGTTCCGCTTCCAGGCGCTCCTGTTCGGCGCGTTTGCGAGCGAGTTCGCGCTCTTCGGGCTTCACGCCGCGGGTTTGCTTAGTCGTCGCCATGGGCTGCCGGCCAGTGCCCGCGAGCACGGAAACTCTCGCAAGCCGCCTAAGGCCAGTTTGATGAGATGTCAAAAATAGTATGCCTAAGAATTTTGCGCACACCAGAAGGTCGCGGTCGAGCGTTTCCAGAACAAATAGAGGACAGGCCCGTAGGACTTTAGTACTACGAATCTAAATTGGAGCGCTTCGCTCCCGGCGCACACGCCCTGCGAATGCTGTTCGCAGATTCTCAGATGATTTTGCGCCGAGGCGGCGAATTCTATACAATCGCGCGGCTATGCGCCTTGCGATAGACACCGGCGGAACGTTCACCGATTGCGTTTTCGCGCGCGGTAGCGAGTTGCATATCCTCAAAGTCCTCTCGACTCCTGAAAATCCCGCTCGCGCCATCGCGGAAGCGCTGGCAAAAATCGGGACCGACACGCAAATAGCGGATGCCGCGCTTGAGTTGACCTGCGGCACCACGGTGGGAACAAACGCGCTGCTCGAAAGACGCGGCGGGAGAGTTGCGCTGGTCACGACGGCTGGTTTTGAGGATGTGGTCGAGATTGGCAGGCAAGCCAGGCCAAAGCTCTACGATTTTTTTGTGGAGCGGCCAAAAGCATTGGTGCCGCGCGAAAGACGATTCGGTTTGCGCGAACGGGTGAGCGCCGAGGGACGCGCCATCCTGCGGCCATCGAGCGCCGAGTTTGCGCGAATCGTGCGCCTCGTCAAGAAGAGCGGCGCGGACGCCGTCGCCGTGTGTTTGCTTTTCTCTTTTGCAAATCCTGCGCATGAAATGCAAATCACGAAGCGATTACGCGCCGCGGGATTTCATGTTTCCGCGTCGCAGGAGATTTTTCCGGAGTTTCGCGAATATGAACGCACCGTCGCCACAATCGCAAATGCGTATTTGCTTCCCGTGATGAGCAGCTATCTGGGCGAGATTGACAGGCTGGCAAGCCGCCATGCGAAGTCGAATCGAGTCAGGGGCGCTGCACGTGTTCGGGTGATGCAGTCAAACGGTGGAATCATTTCGGCGGCCACGGCGGCGCGCGAGCCCGTGCATACAATTCTTTCCGGGCCGGCAGGCGGCGTGCTGGGTGCGCAGTACGTCGCGGAGCTCGCCGGCTTTCCACGAATCATCACGTTCGACATGGGCGGGACGTCAACGGATGTTGCGCTGCTCGACGGCGCTCTGCGCACCACGAATGAATCGGAAGTCGCGGGATTGCCGGTTGCCGTTCCCATGCTAGACATTCACACAGTCGGCGCGGGCGGCGGCTCGCTCGCGCGATTTGACCGCGGCGGCGCATTGCGCGTCGGACCCGAGAGCGCGGGCGCGGAGCCCGGGCCAATTTGCTACGGGCGCGGGACGAAGCCGACCGTCACCGATGCGCATTTAATTCTCGGGCGAATCGTGCCGGAGGGATTTCTGGGCGGCGATTTCCGTTTGGATCTGGAGCGGGCAACCGAGTGGATGGCTCGCGCGCGCGGAACGATGAAGACGACGGCGCAGTTTGCGCAGGGAATTCTCGATGTGGTCGAAACAAATATGGAGAAAGCCATCCGCGTGATTTCCATCGAGCGCGGCCACGATCCGCGCGACTACACGTTGGTCGCATTCGGCGGCGCGGGAGGCTTGCACGCATGCGGACTTGCAGCGGCGCTCGAAATGCCACGTGTGCTCATCCCGAAATTCCCGGGAGGGCTTTCCGCACTGGGAATTTTGCGCGCCGACGTAGTCAAGGATTTCTCAAAGACAATTCTGCTGGCGGTGCAATTCGTGCGGGAGGCAAATATCGCGCTGCGCCGCGAGTTCGCTGAAATCGAGAAACAAGCGGTGGCGGCGATGCGCCAGGAGGGTTTTGAGAGTCGCGCGATGAAGATCGAACGCATCCTCGACATGCGTTACGTCGGGCAGGCGTATGAGTTGAGCGTTCCGGCGACTGCGGATTTTGTGCGGAGCTTCCATCGCGCGCACGAAAAGCGCTACGGATACGCCGACGCGAAGCGCCCCGTCGAAATCGTGAATGTGCGCGCGAGGGCAACTGGGTTGACTCCCAAGCCTGCGCTGCCAAGGCTTCCACATGGAAGAGGCGGTGCTTCGGCAGCCGTGATGCAAGAG
>DATGJE010000149.1:0-3390 GCA_035295305.1 Candidatus Acidiferrales bacterium
CCCGCGAGCTATTCTAGCCGCTGGAATGTCTGACGTTGTTCCATGGGATATCGCGACCGCTGCGATGAAGCACGGCCACGTCACAGCGTATGTGAGCAAAAAGAACTTGAGCACGTTCCGCAACCGGCTTGATACTCCTGGCTGGAATACGTCGACAACGCCTGATTTGTTTCAGCAATCCGTGTCGGTAGAGTCGAGAGCGTTGAAACCCTACTGCTGCGATGCACCGGGAGCTGTTGCACCCGGCCCGCCATGCGGAATCGGAGGCTTCGGGGGTACCTTCGGAGGCGCCGCCGGCGTGGTCTGCGGCAAACCTTGCTCCGTCACGTCGGCAGGGGGAGCCGTATCCGGCACATCCACTTGCTCATTCACAGATTTCGCCAACTCTTCGAGCGGCACTACATTCTGAAACTTCTCCACCGGCATCCCCTTGCTTGCCTGCTCCATGAATTCGAGCCATATCGGTAAAGCAGCGCGCGCGCCGGTTTCTTTTGCACCCAGTGACGTTTTCGGATCGTCGAAGCCGGTCCACACGCCCGTCGTCAGCTGCGGCGTGAACCCGATGTACCAGGCATCCGTGAAATCATTCGTCGTGCCCGTTTTTCCCGCGGACGGGCGCCCCAGAGCCTTCGCACGCACGCCGGTGCCGAATTGCACCACGTCCTCGAGCATCGCTGTCATAGTTCGCGCGGCATTCGGCGGAATCACGTCGGTCACCTTCGGGCGCGTCTCGTCCAGAATCGCTCCATCGTACGAAGTCACCCGGCGAATCATGTGCGGCTGAATGTGAATTCCGTCATCGGGAAAAACAGTGAACGCGGACGTGTGTTCGAGGAGCGTCAAATCCGCGGCACCCAACGCAAGCGGCAAATACGGCGGCAGCGGACTGGTGATGCCGAACCGCCGCGCCGTGGTAATCACGTTTTGTATTCCCACATGGTCGAGCAGGCGCACGGCAGGCACGTTGCGCGAATCCGCCAGCGCGCGCCGCAGAGTGATTTTGCCCTCGAATGTGTTGTCATAATTGTGGGGCGAATACACCTGCCCGCCGCTTGTGTACGTTACAGGCGCGTCGAGCACCGTGTCGAAAGGCGTCATGCCCTGTTCAAGCGCTGTGGTGTACACATACACCTTGAATGAGCTTCCCGTTTGCCGCATCGCTTGCGTGGCGCGGTTGAATTTCGAATCCTCGAAGCTGTACCCGCCGACCATGGCCTTGATTTCGCCCGTGCCATTATCAATGGCCAGCAGCGAGGCCTGCGCGGCCGGGATCTGTTCGAGTTGCACCTTGGCCGCGGCTCCGTTCAGCGCTTCGACATAAAGGTTGGCCAAATCACCGACGTGCAGCAGTTTCTCCGGCGATTTTTCGCCCGTCCACGAAAAATCCGGCGCGGTAATCACCGCACGATACGGCCCGATTTTCGCGACCGCCGCGTTCGCGTCCACCGCCGTGATCAAACCAGTGACGTAACTTCCCACCGCAATCGGTTCGCGCCAATCGGGCGAGTCGTAACTTTGCAGCGTGCCCAAATGCTCGCGAAAAATATTCGGCAAGTTGCCGCGCCAGCCGTGACGGCGGTCGTAAGCGTGCAAACCATCGCGCACGGCCTGGTCCGCGGCGCGCTGCATGGCCACATTCAACGTTGTATAAACGCGCAGGCCCTCCTGATGCACGGCCTCGGATCCGAATTCCTGCTCGAGCCTTTGGCGAATTTCCTCCACGTAATACGGCGCAAGCGAATTGTTCTGCGGATACGTCAACTGCAAACTCAGCGGCGTTTGCTGCGCTTCCCTCGCCTGAGCTCGCGTGATTTTGCCGTTATCCGCCATCAGCTGGAGCACCAGGTTGCGCCTGGCCAACGCCGTCTGCGGATAGCGGGTCGGCGAATAAATGGGACCGCGGATAATTCCCGCAAGCAGCGCCGCTTGCGGCAGCGTCAATTCGCCCACATGCTTGCCAAAATAAAATTCGGACGCCGCTTCAAATCCGTAGTTCCCGTTCCACAGGTAGACCTGATTGCAGTACATCGTCAGAATCTGCTGTTTCGTATAGTGCCGCTCGATCTGAATCGCCAGCATTGCCTCTTCGATTTTGCGCTGGAAACTGCGGTCCGCGCGGTTCAGGAAAAGTCCGCCGGCGAGTTGCATCGTGATCGTGCTGGCGCCTTGCACCAGCTTGCGATGCACCATATCGCTCCACGCCGCTTCGGCGATGCGCGGAAAATCCACTCCCCAGTGGTCCATGAAGTGACGGTCTTCCGTGGAGATAATCGCGTCTTGCAGGATTTTGGGGACTTGATCGTAGGTCAGCAGAATTCTTCGTTGCAGGGCAAAGCTGCCGATAGACGTGCCATCATCCGCATAGAGTTCGGTGACCACGTCGGGGCGGTAATTCTCGAGCTCCTGAATTTGCGGCAGGTCGCTGCTGTAAACAAAAAGCAGCCCAACGGCCGAGCCAAACGCAATCGCGCAAAGAACCAGCAGAATAATCGCGACGCGGCTGAATGCCCTTCCCCCCGCGATGCGAATTGCGCCCTGTGGCGGATCACCCATTCCAATGGGATTGTAACGCAATCGTCAGGAGATGCTTCGACAGTTCAGCCCGCTGCGTCGCCTAAGAAAACACCCTTTCCGACAAAGCAAATCATCTGGAACCGTGAATCATTGCTATCTTTCTTGAAAACAGAACCACCAGCATCCCGAGAATCCAGATGAAGTGGCCTTCGCGTGGATAATAGTCGTGGGAGCATACGAAGAAAATCCAACAGAAAGGAGTCACCAAAACCACAACGACTCTCAAGATGGCGAATGCACGCTTATGTATCCCCGTTAAGTCGAGAAATGCAGCCGTCAGAAATATTGGATTTATCCAGCCACTGAGCAACAGGGATAGCCATTCGAGTTTGCTGTCGAAAATCCCTCCCGGTCCGATCGGATGATTGTTCCAAGGCAAAATGAACGCGTAAAAGGCGGCATAAAATCCATAACACGGCCCCGGACTTCCTCCAAGTGCGATCAGAAAAAAACTGGCGGCATAAATTAGTAAACCGACCCAGAAAATTCTCGATCGCCTCGTCATTCTGAACCAGAAGTCTAACCGCGATTGCAGCCGTCGTGGCAGCTGGGAGCCTTACGGTGTTATTAATTAACCAACATAATTTTAAGCGACAGAGCAAACACAATTTTGCAGATTTGCGCCGAAATGCGTCTTACTCGGCCTCCGGCACAACCGCATCCGCCTCGATTTCCAGCAGCATATCCGGCGACACAAACCCGCTCACCTGCACCATTGTGCAGGCCGGACGAATCTTGCCGAAGACTTCTCCATGCGCGCGCCCGATTTTTTCCCAGTCCGCAATATTCGCGACGAACAATCGCGTGCGTACCACA
>DATGJE010000150.1:0-11914 GCA_035295305.1 Candidatus Acidiferrales bacterium
TTTAATGAAACCCCTTCTCGCGCTCGTCGCCATCGCGCTTTTGCTGACCGGCCTCGGTGACAACTTGCGAAGTGCTGGCTCGCATCCACAGCTGGCGAACTCCTCGAGCGACAAACTCACCGCCGAACTCCTCGCCGCCGAAAAGGAATTCTGGGAGGCCTGGAAGAACAAGCAACCCGACCGCTTCGCCTCCGCCATGGCCGATGACGCCGTCTTCTTCGGCCTCTACGGCACCACCGGCAAAACCGAATCCGTCAGCGAGCAGCGCGACTCTGTCAACTCCTGCCAGGTGGCAAGCTATGCGCTCACGAATCCCCGCGTCATCTCCATTGACGCCAACGCCGCCATACTTCTCTACGACGCCGAGCAGCACGCCGTCTGCGGCGGCCAGCCCGTGCATCCTTTTATGCACGGCGAATCCGTCTACGCCCTCCGCAATGGCCGCTGGATAAACTTGCTGCGCTCCGAAGTCCCCGCCGCCGACCGCCAGAACCGTCAGTAGAATTTAGCGCCCCTGGCACGCCTCTGTAGCGCAGAGCTTCGCCTTTTTGAAGTTCTGCGGCTCTTTGCTCGCAGTTGGAAAATCATTCCTATCGCGCGCCTCACCCGTGGGACGTATTTGGCCCGCACAATTCGGAAGGTCGCACCGAATTCGAACGGCACCGTTGATAGCAGGATCGGTATAATACGAAGTCCTTAATATTCTGTGGGTGAGACCCGAGGTATGGGTAAGGGACGGGAGACTTAGCCAGATGAGAGAGATACAAACAAAATCCACGTCAGCATACACCGCCGAGTGTGACCCCATCGTTTTGCGGCAAACAGACCGCGTCCGCCTCGCCTTTCTACCGACACTCGTTTCCAATCCTTCGGACTCGCAAGCTTGTGTGCGAGGACAGTTCCTTTATCAAAAAAAACTCAAAAACGATCAGTGGGTATCGGTTGCCGACACGTCTCTTTCGGAATTGAAATCCGGGGAGAGCTACAAACTAGACCTACATTCCGCAGAGCTCCTTAAGTTGCTAAGGGAGCTAGTAGATTTGTATCGACTATACCGACAGCGAGGCATTCCACGAGGGCGCACAACTTTCGTAAAACTAGAGGCGGGCCTAGCGCGGTTTCTGACTCTGGGTGAGGCAGAGCTAACCTTGTTTCTCGAATCCCACAGGGAAGATGCCGAGACAATTCTTCTCAAGTTACTGCGGTGGCTCACCAGTTCGCAGAATGCCGGCGATATTGCCTCACGGTTCGCGGAGATGGCTCCGGAGCGCTTGCCTAGCCTGACGGCGATTGTCGGACTTGCGGCCGTGAAGGACGCCCTCAGATACTGGAGGCAGAACGCGGCGAACAGCACGGAGGAATTCTGGCAACAGTGCTTAGCTGATCGGACGTACGTGCTTAGCCAAATTTTTGCTCATCCAGTTGTGATAATTAAGTCCAAGGCCTATGTCGGGGGAAAGCAAATCGACAATCAAGGCGGGAACGTGGTGGACTTTCTTGCCTCCGTGGAATCTACAGACGCTGTACTGCTGATCGAGATTAAGACTCCGCAAACACCATTGTTAGGGAAAGAATATCGCAATGGCGCATTTCCTTTGTCGTTCGATTTAAGCGGCGCAGTCGCCCAGACGTTAAAGTACCGGCAATCGCTCATGCGGGAGTTCAGCAATGTTACTTCAGGACGGTCGCAGAAACTCACATTGGGTGAACCTCGCTGTATCGTTGTAGCGGGCAGAGCAGATAGGGATCTCGCAACCCCAGCTATGAGGGAAAGCTTTGAATTGCAAAGGGATCGGATTCACGGGCTAACAATAATCACTTATGATGAACTTTTTACGCGACTTGAACGTCTCGTCGAGCTAATCGAAGGTGTTAGGCCTTCTCCCCCTCCATTCTAACGACGAAGAATTTATCAGTCGTGATGAGGATTTCTCAGAATCTTTCCTCCTTTTGCGCGTTTCACCCGCGCAAGGTAGTCAGGACGCGGCCACCCTTTTCGCTGCACCTCGAATCGTCGCGATCACAACTCCTTCACCCTTCTCTCCAACTCCCTCGCAATCTCCTCGACATCCACTCCCGCCGCAAACGTCACCGGCTCGCCAATCGTCACCTTCACCGCTCCGCGCGGCGCCGCTTTCAGTCTCGACGATTTCCCCGCCAGCCGCGCTTGCGCCAACTCCCACAGCCCGTCGATTCGCACCGGAACCACGGGCAAATGCAGTCGCGTCGCCAGCAAACCAATTCCGCCGCGAAACGCCGCAAGCTTCCCATCCTTCGTCCGCGCGCCTTCGGGAAACACCAGCACGCTCCACCCGCGGTCGGCCAATTCCCCCGCGAACGCAAAACTCTCGCGAAATCCCGATTGTTTCGGCAGCGGGAACACATTAAACAACGCGATCACCAAAAAATAATCCATGCGGTTCACCATCCGCAGGAAAAAATTCATCTCCCTCGACGGATGCCGCATCCCATACAGCCGCTCTGCTTCCATCGCCGTCGCCAGCCGGTGACGAAATCTCGCCGGCAGCGCCGCCAGCACGCACCCAATGTCCACGTACGTCACGTGATTCGCCACCACCAATATCGGCCCGCGAACTTCACGCAAATTCTCTCTTCCGCGAATCTCTGGACGCGCCAGCAGCATCGTCGCTGGCCACACCAGCAAACAATAAATTCCCAGCCGAATCCACGTCACTGGCCACCGTTGCGCCCAGCGCGGAAAATGATACGTTTTCGGACGCGCTGTCGGTTCGCGCAGCAATCGTTCGAGTTCACCGACAGTCTTGGCCTCCGCAAATCTCGTCTCACCCAAATCCACCTGATATTTTTCTTCGATCGCGCTCATCAACTCCACGCGGTCCAGCGAACTCATCTGCAGATCGCGCTCCAGTTCCGCGTCCTCTGACACCCGCGAATTCCCGCGCCGCATCACGCGAGCAATCAAATCCGCGACTCCGCTCGCCCTTTCATCTCCAGCCGTCGCCTTCGCCGTTCCCAATTGCCTCGCGACGGCTTCGCGTATCCGCGGCAGCAGAGGCTTCTGCGTCGGCGTCCGCGGAAAATCTGCTTCCTCCCACACCATCCACCGCCGCATGCGCTGATATTCCGCCAGCGACTGATTCGCCGCGTCCACAATCGCCACCGGATTCGCGCTCGACTTCTCAAGCAGCAACACTGCACACGGTTCTGCATTTCCTTCGCGCTCGATTCCCACCACCACGCAATCGCGCACGCCCGCTTGCCGCCGCAGCGCCGCTTCCAAATCCTCGGGATAAACATTCATCCCCGCCGGCGTCACAATCACGTTTTTTCGCCGCCCCTTGAAAAACAGATTCCCTTCCGCGTCCATCTCCCCCAAATCGCCCGTGCGAAACCATCCCTCCGCATCTGCCATCGCATCGAGCTGCCGCCCTTGCCAATATCCCGACGCCACATTTTCGCCGCGCACCAGAATTTCGCCGTCCGCGCTCAACTTGATTTCCATTCCCGGCATCGCCTTCCCAATCGAGCCTTTTCCTGTACGAAACGGATGGTTCACGCTCACCAGCGAAGTCGTCTCCGTCAGCCCGTATCCCTGAATCACCGCGTAGCCCAGCCTCCGCCAGAACGTCTCCACGTTTTCCGGCAGTGCCGCTCCGCCCGAAATCAGCGCCCAGAATTTCCATCCCAACTGTCCGTGGACGCGACGGAATCTCCAGCACCGTTTCAAAAAATGCTCGCCATCGGCGGCCGCGAAATCCTTGCGAAATTTCTCGACGCGCCCCTCCGCTTCAATTTCCCGCTCCACTTGTCCCTGCAACGATTCAATCAGCCGCGGCACACTCACCAACGCCGTCACGCGTTCCCGCCGAATCGTCCGCGCCACTTCAGCAGGCCCCAGCGTATCCAGAAAAATCACTGTCCCGCTCAGCAGCGGCGGAATGAACATGCTCATCAATTGCCCGAACACGTGGCTCAACGGCAGCAAATTCAGAAATCGCAGCGGGTGCACGAATTTTTCGTAGCGCAAATATTCCTGAATCTGCACCTCCAGCGGCTCGATATTCGCCAGAATATTTCCGTGTGTCAGCACCACGCCGCGCGGCTCCGCCGTCGTTCCTGAAGTAAACACAATTTCGACGGTATCGGTTCGCCTTACGTTTTTCGCGGCAATGTCGTTCGCGAAAACGCTCTGCGTCACCACGTGCCGCGCCGCAATTTCCTCCACATCCTCCAGCGCGATCTTCTGTACCGCCGCGCCATTCTGCAAATAAATCTCCGGCACGTCGCGCGAGCCAATCACCAGCTTCGCCTCCACTGTTTGCGCCACGCGCCCTGCGAACTCTGCTGTTGCCACGCGATCGATCGGCGCCACCACCACGCCCCGCAGCACGCAGCCGAAAAATGCGGCAACCCATTCGGCGCAGTTGTCTCCCCACAGCACCACGCGCTGTCCGCGAACGATTCCGCGTGCCGCCAGCTCGCTCGCGAATCCGCGCGCCGTCTCTGCAATACGGCTGTACGACCACCGTTCCATCCGGTAGCCGCGCCGGTGCGCCACCGCGATTTCCTTGCCGCGCCGGCCATATTCATCCAGAAATTCGATCAGGGATTGTCGCGCCATCCAGAGGGAAGTTTCTCTCATCCGAGCCTGCTTGCAAAGCGTCACGCGCGCCAAACGCCGCGCAAAAAAAAGCCCGGCAGCGGCAATCGCCGCCCCGGGCTTCTGCGTAAATCTTGTTCCGCTTCTACTGAGGATTCTGCGGAGTCTATGGGTTCTGTTTCGCCAAGTCCGGCTTTGTCGGAGTGGCAGCGGTCGCATCCGACGAATTCTGATACCGCGTCAGATACGGCATGAACGGCGTCACTTCAAAAGGCATTTTCTCCCGCGCCGAAAGCAATTGCACGGGTTTGGTTTTCACCAGGTCCACCGTGTCGTCCCATGAATCGAGCACGATTCGCGATCCCAGCGGCAACGCCGCAATCTGGTCCACTTTCATGGGCTGCAGTGCCGGCGCCGCCTGAACTAATTGCGACGCCATGAATACACGGTTGCCCAGATTCGCGCTGATCAACGACGGCAACTGTTTTTGTTCCGCCGCTACCTGTTTCAGGAAAAGCCCCGCGGTGCCAAGCTGATTCTTGTACGGCGAATTTTTCAGCAACTCCACTGCTTTCTTCGCCGCTATTTCTTCATCACCTTGCGAGATTCGGAAGGACATGCGCTTCATCGTGTCCGCCGTCGAAACCATCGTCGTATCGTTGAACGAGAACGCGTCCGGAAGCTGCGAGCCCGTCACCACCGCGCCAAGCTCGTGTGCCAGCACTGCCGCCAAACTTGGTTCGTCGGGAAGCACGTCCAACAAGCCTCTGCTCACCACGATTGTGTGCCCGATCGTAAACGCCTCTAAAGTCGAAGTCAGCAGCACGCGGCAGCGTATCTCCGGCTCGATATCCAGATTATTCGTCACTTCCAGGTTGTTCACCACCGTGCACAACACTTTGTCCACCGGTCCCGGAGGCGCCAGCAATCCGTTGCGCTGCAGCCTTTCAATCACATTGTCTTCGCCTTCGCGCTGCCACTCCCGTTCCGCCATCACCGGCGACACATCCTTCGACGCGTCCGCCTGGTCCTGAATCGGCTTTGCCGCTTCAATCTGCAGGTCGCTGAATTCCGTCTGCCGGTTCCCAAGCTTCAGGTCGTAACCCCACAGCCGCGTCTGTGAACGATAACGAACATGCCCAAATGGAAAATCCTTCAAGTCCGATTCCGCGCTGTAGATGTATGACGGAACCCACATGTTAGGCGTCACGTTTGTCCGCCAGCTGTCGAAGTGCAGATTCCATCCAAACGTTCGCGCCACGGGCACGAACACGCCGTTGAACCGCACGATGGAATAATCCTGGTTTTCCACCCAAACGCGTCCCTGGAATCTTCCGTTTCCCGATTTCGGCAGCGGTGTCACGTCGAACACCAGGCACTTCACCGATCCCAGAAATTCGTTTCGCACATAATCGAACCGGTAATGTTGTCTGTCGAAATAAACGGGATCTACGAAGATCATTTGGAGGAAGCCCGACGGCACGTACGAATTCCCCAGCAGGTCGCCAACATCCTTGATCGGATTCAGTTTGTGCTTCCATCCGGAGCTGTCATACGGAAGCATCGACCGGTCCACCACGCCTTTGTCTAACTCCGCCACTCCAAGGTAGTAGTGATCCTTGTCCGGCACCGAGCCCAATTGCGCGTCGGGACGCATGTCCTGGATGTAAGTTTCCACGATCGGGCTGAAATGTCGCAGCGTCGCTACTTCCTGATGCTCTCGCGCGATGATTCGGTCAATTACTTCGGCTTCTGTGCCCGGCTGGCTGGGTGTGATAACCAGATGCTCCGGCGTTTGCGCCGTTTGCGGTTGAGTTTGCGGCTGAGTCTGCGCTGCTAATCCCCCCGCTAGCACCAATCCAAGAGTCGCACCAACCACGTACCTCAATCCCCTACCCATGACTTCTCCCCCTCAATAATCGCAATTAGTACGCTAGCTCAAAGTCGATCCGCACGTTGGCGGGAAAGTCGACCGGCTGCCCATTTTCACGAGCGGGTTTAAACCGGATCTTTTGCGCGGCAGCCTCCGCGTTCTGATCCAGTCCGTGACCTAGGCCTTGCACTACGCGCACCACTTGGACTTCCCCCGAAGCCTTGAAGACAACTTGCAACAAAACATCGCCCTGAATCTTCAACTGCCTTCCTTCTGCCGTGTACTCCGGTTTCGGTTTGAACAAAATTATCGGCCCTTCCTGATGCGGCACCGCATCGGAAGTTTTTTGCACGTGCGGCCCATTCGTTGCTCGATCGTCGGAAAACACTCCCTGTTGCACTTTCCCGCCGTTCCGAACTCCGCCTGCGATCGCCGTCCCGTTCCCAAATCCCGCGCTCGCAACCACGCCCTGAACGCCTTTCGCGCCACCGGTTCCATTGCCCTTCCCGGGTCCAACCGGCATGTCAAATCCGCCCGCTGGCGCGATGTTCACCGGCTGCGTCATCTTCGCCTTCGAGGGCAATCCATCCGGGTCGCCAAATCCGCCCGTCTGCACAGGAGCCTTCGGCCGCTTCAAATCCGGGATCGCAGAACTCCCCAGCGATGTCGTCGGCTTGTCCGGCACCGCGCGCGCAAACACGTTTATCTGCGGCGCCTTTGTCAGATTCTTGCGGATCACCGGCTTTGACACAATCGGCTTTTCGAATACCGGCTCGATCATTTTCGGTTTGGGCGGTTCCGGCACCGGCACTGGCTCCAGCTTTGCCACTTCCACCCGCTTCACTGGCTGCAACTTCGGTCGCACTTTCGGCTGCGGCTTCCATGCACGGATCGGCGGTGCGGTAATTTCCGTGATCATGTATTGCTTCGCCATGTCCATTTGTTTGGGGAACAATAGCGGAACCCACAGCGCGCAGGCCAAAACCAAAAATTCAACCCCGAATCCGGCCGTAAAAGATCGCCAGCGCGGCTTCCCCGTTGTCAGCAGCGTGAAAGGCGCTTCGTAGTTTGGATAACGTCCGTTCCCGTTCGACGACATTGATAGCTTCCCCCGCTGCGGTACTTTTCCGGTTGACCTTACGATGCTAATCGGCGCAAGCGACATTGTAGTACTGGGGCCAGCAGCTCGGTGAATAGTACGATTGTACCAGTCTCCGTCTTGGTTGCCTTAAGCGATACTGCGAGCTGTGCCCTAGTCTTCCCCCTGTGGTAGTTTTTCCGACCCCTTCCATACAAACCTGTACAACACGCAAGTGCGTGGACAGTTTCGCCCAGCTACTTCTCTGCAAGAATTGCTCCATACCCGCTCTTGGTCGCACATTTCCCCAATCCACCTTCACCTACTCATCTGAATACGCTTCTAGCTCGTTGTCAATAAGGGGGCGAGGGTATAAGGTGACCGAAAAACTCTGCATGACCTTGGGTCCAGGGGGCAAATCAGACCTCGCAACCAAGAGGTAAAGTTTTCATATCCCTGTCAATTCCTTCTGCCCTCAGCCTTTGGCTGAAAGAATTTGCCTATTCTGAGCAAAAAAAGAGGAGGGCCGGGGTGTAGATTCTGCATTCCAGCCCTCCTGATTTGAAACCGCTTTCCTACTGGGTCTTGTTATTGTTGAGGCTCAACCAGTATGTACTCTGTCACATTGCTCTGCGCCGCGGGTCTCACCAGCAACAGCACAGGCTGGTTACCCGTTCCCGTCATGGCAGCTCGGAAGTCCGCCATATTGTTGACAGACTTATGGTTAACCTCGATTATCACGTCGCCTCTCTGCAGTCCCGCCTCTGCTGCCGCGCTCGACTCGTCCACTGAGGCCACCACCACTCCGTGCGCCGAAGCAGGCAGGTTCAGCTGTTGAGCGATATCCGGCGTAAGGCTCTCAACCTGCACGCCTTCCAGCGCTTTGCTGCTGTTTTCTCCGGTACCACCCTCTCCTAATGCAGAGGAGGATGTCCCGCCCTTTTCCGGCAGTTCCCCCAATGTCACCGGCACTTCAAATGTCTTGCCGTCACGGAAGATCTTCAACTGAACCGGTGTGCCCGGCGCCGTGCTGGCAATGCGCGCCGTCAAATCACCCGCGCCATTGATCGAGTCGCCGTTCAAACCCAGGATGATATCCCCTCGCTTGATTCCAGCTTTCGACGCTGGGCTGCCCGCCGTAACGTCACTCACTAACGCGCCTTCGCCTCCTCCGTTGTAATTAAACTCCTTCGCCAATTCCGGCGAGAGTTCACCGATGTAAACGCCCATATACCCGCGCTCCACCTTCCCGTGCTCAATAATCTGCTGCATGATGTTGCGCGCCATATTGATCGGAATCGCAAAGCCGATTCCTTCGTTTCCGCCTTCTCCGTTCATCGAAGACCCGCTCGAGATGATCGCCGTATTGATTCCCACCAGGTCGCCGTGCAAATCAATCATCGCTCCGCCGGAATTTCCCGGATTGATCGCCGCATCGGTTTGAATGAAGTCCTCATAAGCCTGCTTGCCCTGCTCCTGTGACTCCAGCCCAATGCTGCGGCCCGTAGCGCTCACGATTCCCATCGTCGCCGTTTCCCCGATTCCAAATGGGTCGCCAATTGCGAACACCACGTCGCCCACCTGCAATTTCGAGGAATCTCCGAGAGCAATCGTCGGCAAACCCGTCGCGTCAATCTTCACCACCGCGATATCCGTCAGCGGATCGGTGCCCACCACTTTCCCGGTATAATTCTTGTTGTTCCACACCACCTTAATGTCTCCGCCGTGCGCTACCACGTGATTGTTCGTCAGTATGTAACCATCCGGATTGACGATTACGCCGGAACCCAGGCTCGTTTCCTTTTCCGTCTGTGGCCGTGCTCGCCCAGGGCCGAATTGGTCGCCGAAAAATTGCTGGAAAAATGGGTCGTTGAAAAACCCCGGCATATTCTGCTGCACCTTGATCACTTTCGTCGTGGATATGTTGACCACCGCAGGCAGCGCTGGCCGCAACACGGAAGCAAATCCATTCGCGAAAGTCCCCAGACGCACAGGCTCCACATTCCCCGCCAGCGTCACCGGAACTTTTGGCGCGCCCAGCACTCTCTGCCCCGCCCACCGCACTGCCCATGTCCCCAAAAACGCTCCGGCGACCAGCGCCACGATCAGTATGCTAGCTCCCACCCACCGCCGTACTTGATACACTTCATTACTCATGTGACTTCGTCTCCTTTTTTCACTTCCTCGCGGGCGCAATGCCCCAGTTGATTAGACGCTCCAAAAATGCAAAAGTGTTTTTCGATAAATGGCGGCTGAACAACAGGCCTCGTGTCGCTGCGCTTCCAGCTTGCAGAATAAATGTTTGCGGGTCTTATCTGCGGCGGACGTCATGCAACACCACTTCAGGCCGTTCTTCAGCCCACAAGTCTGTATTTTACTGCCGAATTCTCGCCTCTCAACTGAAAATTGCTGGGATTTTCCCGCCAGCGAACTACGTAAAAAACCTACGTAAAATTAGATGCATTTTCATGCCTTCGCGTCAGCCGCTTGCGCCTCGCCCCGCGATTTGACAGAATGGCCGCCACTTAGACGCAATCAGGAAAGCCGAGGAACCAAAAAATGATTCGTAAAGCTTCCGCGCCTGCACTCGTCGTTACTTTCTTTTTCATCGTCGGCATCGCTTTCGCCGCCACCGCAAACGATCGTCCCGCCCCTGCGCCATCCCCCAACGACGCCTTGCTTCCCGCGCTCTCCTCCATCGCCGGCCACGGCATGCTCGATATTCACGCCTATCCCGAACTCCAGGATTTGAGCGACGACGTCGGCGCGCGCGTCACCGGCTCGCCGCAATGCAACGCCGCCATTCAGTGGGGTCTCGACACCATGAAGAAAATCGGCCTGCAAAATGTCCACGCCGAACCGTGGCAAATTTTTCGCGGCTGGACGCGCATTTCCGCCGACGCTGAAATTATTTCGCCCGCTCCTCACAAGCTCATGGTCGATTCCATGGGCTGGGTCGGTTCCACTCCCGCTGGCGGCGTTGACGCCGATCTTGTCACCGTCAACGTTTACAATCTCCAGCAGGAAGAAGAGCAAAATTCCTCCAACTGGCGCGGCAAAGTCATCATGGCCGTGCAGCAGGGCCCGCGCCCGGAAAACGGCATGGCCGCCTTTGCCCAGTTTGGCCCCTTCCTGAAAAAGGCCCATGACGCGGGCGCTGTCGCCGTCATCGGCGGACAGGGCGGCGGCAAATCCCAGGGCATGCACCTCACGCACACCGGTGCTCTCGGCTTCAATACGTTTTACGACATTCCCGTCGTCAGTATCGCCGCCGAAGATCAGGAAATCCTCGAGCGTCTCGTCGTTCACGGTAAAACTGTCCGCCTCCATATCAACGTGCAAAACAAAGTCACCGACGGCCCCGTCAATACCGCCAACGTCGTGGGCGAAATTCCCGGCACCGAGCATCCTGAACAAATCATCGTCGTCGGCGGCCATCTCGATTCCTGGGATCTCGCTGAAGGTTCCACCGACGATGGCGTTGGCGTCGCCACCACTCTCGGCGCCGCCGAAGCCATCGTCCGCTCCGGCTTCAAGCCGCTCCGCACCATTCGCTTCGTCCTCTTCACCGGAGAAGAGGAAGGCCTTCTCGGCTCGCTTGCCTACGTAAAAACTCACAAAGCCGACATGCCCAATCATGTCGCCGCCGTCATTCTCGACAACGGCCAGGGCCCTGTCACCGCGCTCAACATGGGCGGACGCGACGACACCGTTGATGCCGCCTCCGAATTCGCCGCCACGCTCAACGCTTTCGGCAAAATCACCGCCAACGACAACACTGAATTCGGCACCGACGCCGGCCCCTTCATTCTCGCCGGACTCCCCGGCATCAATCTTGATCAGGACTCGCCCGAATATCGCTACACCCATCATTCCCCCGTCGACACGTTTGACAAAGTCAATGAAGCCGTCCTCGATCGCGACGCCACCGTCCAGGCCCTCGTCGCTTTCTGGATCGCCGATCGCCCCGAGCGCCTCGCCTCTCCGTGGCCTCCGGAAAAATCCGCCGAAATGCTAATCAGGAATCACGACGACGTCTTCCTAAAACTCTTCAACCTCTGGCCCTTCGGCAACTAGGCGCCCCGTCCTGCGCTGTTTTCGCCTTTGCCTTTGCGGGTGCCCCATCCTGAGCGGTGTTTGCGAAGGGTGGGGTTTTCCCTCACACACACCTCGAACTTTCTTTGGGGCCTCTGTTGGGCTTCAATGCGGCTCACTCACGGCTGGAATTTGCGCCTGCCTGTAGCTCACGTCCCGCCAGCGCCGCATTCGCGCTGGCTGACGTGAGGCTTTCTCTCAATAGCACTCGCGTCAGTGGCGTCAGGGCACGGTTTCAACCGTGCCGCAAACTCGCCTTACCTTAATTCTTTTTCCTCTTTGCGTG
>DATGJE010000151.1:0-2142 GCA_035295305.1 Candidatus Acidiferrales bacterium
AATATTCCAGCATTCTGTACAACGCCCACCAAATCGGGAACTGAATCAGCTGCGGCAAACATCCGCCAACCGGATTCGCTCCTTCCTCTTTATAAATCGCGGACATCTCTTCCTGCATCCCTTTGCGCCGCGGATCCCGCATCGAATACTTCTTGTACTTTTCCTGAATGGCCTTAATGCGCGGCATCGCCTTTTGCATCTTTTTCATCGAATGCCAGCTCTTCACCTTCAACGGAAACAGTGCCATGTTGATCGCGATGGTCAGCAGAACAATGTCCCAGCCGTAGTTCGGAACGTATTTGTAAATCCATTTCAGCAACCGCAGCAGCGGCTTCGCCACAATGCTCATGTACCCAAACTGCACCAGACCTGTGAGCGACGGCTGCAATTTCCCAAGCTCCGTCAAATCCTTCGGGCCAACGTATAGCCGCGTGCTCCACGACCCTGGCGTTTGCGGGCCCGCAGCCATTTCTGCCACGGGTTGCTGCGTCGTCTTCCCCGCTTCCGTGATGCTTTGCTGTTGCGTCCAATCCCACAGCGTCATCCCCGGTTGATTGGGCAGAAACGCCGCTGTGAAAAATGTATCCTCTATTCCGGCCGCTTCCATGAATCCATTCACTTGCGCCGGCTGGTCCTGATGATCTTTGATACCTAGCTTCTTGTAGTTGAAGTATTCAATCTTGCCGTTTTCGCTGTAGAAAACTTCGACGAGCGACGCCGCGCTCGACACCGACTGGTCGCCAAATCCGCCACGCCAAGCCACTCCTGCGGGCAACGGCTTCCCGTCCAGCGTCGCCGATACGTTCAATTCAACTTCGTATCCTTTTCCGAATTTCAGTCGCTTCGAGACTTGCAGGTGCCCGTCGCTCCACTCGAAATCCACTTCCGCGGGAGCCTGCAAAGCCGAACCGGAAGGAGTCACGGTGTACAGCGCGGAATTCGCTTCTGCGTCCAGCTTCGGATCTTCCAGACGGATGGAAAGCGGCCACGCGTTGAGCTGTTCCGCCGCCGCGGTATTCACCAGATCCAGCGCCTTCGGAGGGTTTTCGTTGTCGCGATATTTATTGAGCTTCCAGCTCCGCGCCACGCCGCCACGATTGGACAGCTCCACGCGATACAGCCCGCTCTCGACGATAATCGTCTGCTCGCTCTTTGCTTCTTTCACCGGGACCGTCGCAGCAGCAGCTTCGCGTCCCGGTTCGCCGCCCTGCGCCGCAGGAGTCTGCGTGTTCCCCACTCCGGGTCCTACCGTAGAGGGCTGCTGAACGCTCGCCGCAGGGGGATTTGTTTCAGGAGCCTTCGGAGGAACGGGAGGCTTGTAGAATCTCGACCACAGCATCAACACAAGGACCATTAACAACAGGGCTAAGCCGGCGCGTTGCTCGTCGCTCAATTTCAATTCGCGACCTCCGCGCTAGTCCGCGCGTCCCGCTTCTCTGGCAAGAGTTCCGGAACCGGATCATGTCCTCCGGCGGAAAACGGCCGGCACCGCAAAAACCGCTTCAGCCCCAGCCACACCCCGCGCCGCGCGCCAAATCGGTGGATCGCTTCGTAGGTGTATCGCGAACAGGAAGGATGAAACTTGCAGCTTCCGCCGAAAAAAGGCCCGAGAAAAATCTGATAGCCGCGCACGCTTGCCAATGCCAGCCCGGTGAGAAACCCGCGCGCAGTCCCGCCCTCTATTTTGCTGCCCGCTTTACCCGCGGCAGCAAAGCCAGCAACTCCGTTTCGAGCTTCGAGAATTCCAGCGTCTCGACGGACCGGCTCGGATGTATCACCACGTCCCATCCCGGCAGAATCTCCTCGCGATGCAATCGCAAAACTTCCCGGATACGCCTTCGCATTCGATTGCGCACCACGGCATTGCCGAGCGCCTTCTTCACGCTCATTCCGAAGCGGTCGCGCTCGAGCCCGTTCGCCCGCAGAAAAACCAGAAACGTCGCGCTCGACCGCCGCCGTCCTTCGCGGTACACCGCCTCGAATTCCGACCGTCGCACCAGCCGCCATTCGCGCGGCAAATTCTTTTTCGCGCGAACCTTCGCGCCGGCATCAGCAGCCTGTTCGTGGCGACTCTCGGCGAGCGGCGGGCCGTCAGACCCGCGTGAGGTTGTGGCGTCCCTTTTTGCGGCGTCGCGCAAGGAC
>DATGJE010000152.1:0-4636 GCA_035295305.1 Candidatus Acidiferrales bacterium
CACGGTCAGCGAAGACTCCCGCGCGCTCCTCTTCGATCCGCAAACCTCCGGCGGTCTCCTCATCGCTATCGCCCCCGAACACGCCGCCGCCCTCTGCGCCGATCTTCAGCGCCGCCAAATCCCCGCCGCCCAAATCGGCGAAGTCCTCCCCAATCGCTCTCCGCTTATTGAAGTTTCTTGAGGACCTCGATCGATCGCCGCCGATTGCTATAAACTGTTACTCTCTATTCCTTCATGGACCCTGTCACACACGGCATCGCTGGCGCGCTGATCGGAAAAGCGTTTTTCGCGAAGCGGCCTTCGTCCAATCGATCAAACGAGTCCGCCCCCCGCATCGCCGTCCTCGCCGCCACCCTGGGCGCAGTTTTCCCTGACGTAGACGTCTTCGCCGATGCGTTCTCGCGCGATCCCTTAGGCATCGCACGCTATCATCGCGGCTTCACCCATTCCTTCGTCGGCCTGCCGATCTTTGCCGCCGCTCTCGCCTGGCTCACGCGCGCCTTCGTACGGTGGTACGCCAAACGTACCCATCGTGACGACCTCCATTGCCCCTCCTTCTACGTGCTTTTCATGATTTACGCCGCTGGAATCGCCAGCCATATCATCCTCGATGGCTTCACGTCCTTCGGCACGCGCATGTTGAATCCATTCTCGAAAGACCGCGTCGCCTGGGATTTCCTTTTCATCATCGACTTCGTTTTCACCGCGCTAATTCTGCTGCCTCAACTCGCCGCCTGGGTGCATCAACGCCGCGAAACCGCAATAAGCCGCGCTGCCGAAATGTGGGGCTTTTGCACGGTTCTTGCAGTGGGCTCGTGGTCTCTCGCCCGAGCGGCGGAATTCCCGTTTTCGATTTGGATTGTTGTTGCAGCGTCTGCGGTTTTCGCCGCATTGTTTTTTTTCCCCATCCTCAATGACTGGGGTAGCCGCGTTCGCCGGTCAGCATGGTGCCGCGCCGGTTTTTATGTCGTCTGCGCGTACATCATTGCGTGCGGTGTCGCGCATCAAGTCGCCATCTCGCACGTCCACGCATTCGCGGCGACTCACGGCCTTGCCGTCGAGAAAATCGGCGCCTTGCCGCTCCCGCCTTCTTTCCTCGATTGGAATGGCATGGTTCTGACGCCCGGCGGCGTTTATCAATCCAGTTTCTCGCTTCGCGACGCCGGCCCGCCCAATTTTCGCCTTATTCCAGACTCGCCGCCCAACCGTTTCGCCGAAGAAGCTGCGCGTCTTGAGCCTGTGCAGACTTACCTCTGGTTCGCGCGTTTCCCCGTGACCCGTTTCATGAGGACCAGTAATGAAAATATCGTTGAATACGCCGATCCGCGCTTTTTCGAGGGCAACGCGCGCAATGGACCGATGCCATTCACCTTCGCCGTCATTTTCGATTCGCAAGGTAAACTGCTGCACTACGGCTGGGTTCGCGCCCGAGTCGTTGCGCGCGTGAAGCCTTCGGAAAGCGTTGCTCCGCCAGATATCTCCGAGCATCCGCGATGAAAATTCAAATCTTCAGCGACATTCACGGTGACGTGAAATCCCTCGAGCGCGCAATCGCGCAGCCTGCTGACATTTACATCGCCGCCGGCGACCTCTCGACCTTCCGCCGCGGCTTGGATCGCTGCGGTGCGATACTCCAAAAGCACGGGGAGCGCGTTTGGGTTCTGCCAGGCAACCACGAAACCGCCGAGGACACCCGCGACTTCTGCGCCCGCTTCGGCCTCACCGATTTTCATCGCCAAGTCCGCCAGCTCGGCTCAATCAACTGGGCCGGCCTCGGCTATAGCAACCCCACGCCCTTCAACACGCCCGGTGAATACACGGAAGAAGAGATTGCCGATGCGCTCGCCCCCTTCAGCGGTCTCGCGCCGTTGTATCTCGTCGTTCATTTCCCTCCGTGCGGCACCAAACTCGACGAATTCGCGCCCGGCAAGCATGCCGGCAGCCCTGCGCTGCGCGAATGGGTCGAACGCGAGCAGCCCGAAATGCTTTTCTGCGGCCACATCCACGAATGCGCGGGAAAATCCGACCAACTCGGCCGCACGCGTTGCTTCAACGTCGGCAAAGCCGGCTACCTGCTCGACCTTCCCTGATTCTGATTGTCATTCCGAGCGGAGCGAGGAGTGGTCTTTACTGGCCACTGAGCACTGGTCACTCGCCACTGCTTTTCACGTTTTCAGAGGCTTATTCTTGAACTTACTATTCGTAGGAAGAGGATCGTTGCGGTTCAAATACAATTGCTGCGCAATTCCAACCACGCTGCTCGTAAAAATATAAAGCACCAACCCGCTCGAATACATGAACAGGAAAACACCAAACGCCAGCGGCATCAGCGCCATCATTTTCTGCTGCGCAGGGTCAGTCACCGTTTGCGGAGTCATTTTCGTCATGTAATACATCGCCACGGTCATCAGGATGGGCAAAATGTAATACGGGTCGCGCGCCGACAGGTCGTGGATCCATCCGAACCACGGTGCATGGCGTAATTCGATCGAATATTCCAGCATTCTGTACAACGCCCACCAAATCGGGAACTGAATCAGCTGCGGCAAACATCCGCCAACGGGATTCGCTCCTTCCTCTTTATAAATCGCGGACATTTCTTCCTGCATTCCCTTGCGCCGCGGATCCCTCATCGAATACTTCTTGTACTTTTCCTGAATGGCTTTAATGCGTGGCATCGCTTTCTGCATTCGCTTCATCGAGTGCCAGCTCTTCACCTTCAGCGGAAAGAGCGCCATGTTGATCGCGATGGTCAGCAGAACAATGGCCCAGCCATAATTGGGAATGTACTTGTAAATCCATTTCAGAATCCGCAGCAGCGGCTTCGCCACAATGCTCATGTACCCGAACTGCACTAAGCCCGTCAGCGACGGTTGCAATCTTCCAAGCTCCGTCAAATCTTTCGGGCCAACGTACAGCCGCGTGCTCCACGACCCTGGCGTTTGCGGGCCGGCGGCCATCTCCGCCACGGGCTGCTGCGACGTTTTCCCGTCTTCCGTGACGCTTTGCTGTTGCGTCCAATCCCACAGCGTCATCCCCTGTTGATTGGGCAGAAACGCCGCCGTGAAAAAAGTATCTTCAATTCCGGCCGCCTCCATGAATCCATTCACTTGCGCCGGCTGATCCTGATGATCTTTGATGCCCAGTTTCTTGTAGTTGAAATATTCGATCTTGCCGCTTTCGCTGTAGAAAACTTCGACGAGCGACGCCGCGCTCGACACCGACTGATCGCCGAATCCGCCGCGCCATGCCACCCCCGCGGACAGCGGCTTTCCGTCCAGCGTCGCCGACACATTCAAGTCAACTTCGTATCCTTTTCCGAATTTCACTTGCTTCGAGACTTGCAGGTGCCCGTCGCTCCACTCGAAATCCACTTCTGCGGGAGCTTGCAGGGTCGCACCGGAAGGAGTCACGGTGTACAGCGCGGAATTCGCTTCTGCATCGAGCTTCGGATCGTCCAGACGGACAGAAAGCGGCCACGCTTTGAGTTGTTCCGCCGCGGCGGTATTCACCAGATCCAGCGGCTTCGGAGGATTGTCGTTGTTGGTATATTTATTGAGCTTCCAGCTCCGCACCACGCCGCCCCGATTCGACAGCTCCACGCGATACAGCCCGCTCTCGACGACAATCGTCTGCTCGCTCTTTGCTTCTTTCACCGGGACTGTCGCTGCAGCAGCTTCGCGCCCCGGTTCGCCGCCCTGCGCTGCGGCAGTCTGCGTGTTCCCCGTTCCGGGTCCTACCGTAGAGGGCTGTTGAACGCTCGCCGCAGGAGGATTTGTTTCAGGAGCTTTCGGAGGAACTGGAGGCTTGTAGAATCTGGACCACAACATCAACACAAGGACCATCAACAACAGGGCTAAGCCTGCGCGCTGCTCGTCGCTTAATTTCAATTCGCGACCTCCGCGCTGGCCCGTGCTTTGCGCTCATTTTCTGGCAAGAGTTCCGGAACCGGATCATGCCCTCCGGCGGAAAACGGCCGGCACCGCAAAAATCGCTTCAGCCCCAGCCACACTCCGCGCCGCGCGCCAAATCGCTGGATGGCTTCGTAGGTGTATCGCGAACAGGAGGGATGAAACTTGCAGCTTCCGCCGAAAAAGGGCCCGAGAAAAATCTGATAGCCGCGTACGCTTGCCAATGCCAGCCCGGTGAGAAATCCGCGCGCAGTCTTGCCTGCTATTTTGCTGCCCGCTTCTCCCGCGGCAGCAAAGCCAGCAACTCCGCTTCGAGCTTCGAGAATTCCAGCGTCTCGACGGACCGGCTCGGATGTATCACCACGTCCCATCCCGGCAGAATCTCCTCGCGATGCAATCGCAAAACTTCCCGGATGCGCCTTCGCATTCGATTGCGCACCACGGCATTGCCCAGCGCCTTCTTCACGCTCATTCCGAAGCGGTCGCGCTCGAGCCCGTTCGCCCGCAGAAAGACCAAAAACGTCGCGCTCGACCGTCGTCGTCCTTCGCGGTAAACCGCCTCGAATTCCGACCGCCGCACCAGTCGCCATTCGCGCGGCAAATTCTTTTTCGCGCGAACCTTCGCGCCGGCATCAGCAGCCTGTTCGTGGCGACTCTCGGCGAGCGGCGGGCCGTCAGACCCGCGTGAGGTTGTGGCGTCCCTTTTTGCGGCGTCGCGCAAGGAC
>DATGJE010000153.1:0-3343 GCA_035295305.1 Candidatus Acidiferrales bacterium
GCTCTACCGCATGATGGAGCAGCTCTTGCGCCGGCGAAAACTGGCGCGCGAGTTGATCGAGAGCGCCTGGAAATCTTCCCGGGCGCCGTTTCCCAACTGGACGTGAACCATGCCTGAGACGAATCGACGCGACATGAGCTACCGCGTGCTGCGCTATACGCCGAATTTGATCCGCGACGAGTGGGTGAATATCGGCGTGGTGCTCGAAGACGCGAAAAAACAGCGGGCGCGCGCGCGACTGATCGAGGAACCATCCGAATTCGCACGCGTGCGTCGGCTGCACCCGAACGCGGACGAGACACTACTGCGCGCGTTGCCGGGCGAGTTCGACGTGCAACTCGCAGCCACGGGCGCGAGCGCCGCGTGGATCGAGAAGATGGAGCAGACGCTATCAAATACACTGCAGCTGAGCCCGCGGCAAGCCGTCTTCGCGGAGGATTTCGACGCGGAGCTCGACCGGCTCTATCATGACAAAGTGGCGCCGCCCGCGCGGCAGGGCCGGGCCGCTGCGATGGTCGAAAGCACGCGCGCCTGGATCCGCATGCGATTGAACGACGTCTTCCGGCGGCACCGCATTCTCGCCAAGATGGAGAAAAGCGTGAAGGTTGAGCAGTTCACGCAGCCAGGCGATCCGCTGCGCATCGACTACGCGTATCGCTACAACGGCACGCGCGGCTATGTGCAGGCGCTTTCGCTCGGGCGCGATCCGGCGCAGGCGAAAGTGCTTGCGTATACCGCCGAATGCATTCGCGCGCGGCAAAAGAATTCGGAATTCACAGCGATTACGGAAGTTACCCCAGAGCGCGAGAGCGAGCGGCATCAATTCATTGTGCGGCTCTTCGACGAGCAGAAAATCACCATTGTGCCGCTGCCGCAGGTGGAGATGTTCGCGGAACGTTTGCGGCCAAGACTGCAAGGATAGTCGAGAGTTGACAGTTAAGAGTTAAGCGAAGCCAGCCGACTTGGTCGAGTACCGTGTCTCCAACTCTCGACTGTAAACTATCGACTGTCAACCGTCTCTATCGATTGCCTCTACAGAACTCCCTCGCTCCAATTCTCGAGGATGTGCTTGATCTTACTCATGAATTGGTGCGCGACCGCACCATCAACCACTCGGTGGTCGTAGCTCAGCGTTAAATACACCATCGAGCGAATCGCAATGGCGTCGTCAATCACCACGGGGCGCTTCTCGATTGTGCCCAGGCCAAGAATTGCCACGTTCGGCTGACTGATCACCGGCAAGCCCATCAAGCCGCCAAACACTCCGGGATTGGTAATCGAGAAAGTCCCTTCCTGCACTTCCTCGGGCTTCAACTTTTTCGTGCGCGCGCGCTCGGCCAGATCATTGATGGCGCGCTGCAGGCCGAGGAAATTCTTCTCCTCGGCATTTTTGATGACCGGAACAATCAGTCCCCAATCGAGCGCAACGGCGATGCCGATATTGCACTCGTGGTGAAAAACGATGTTCGTGCCATCAACAGACGAGTTCACGGTCGGAAACGCGTGCAGCGCTTCGACCGCGGCGCGGATGAAAAACGGCATGAACGTGAGCTTCGAGCCCGTGGTGCGCTCGAATTCGTCTTTCTTCTGGCTGCGCAGCTTCACGATTCCCGTGACATCGGCCTCGTCGATCGAATAAACGTGCGGCGAAACGCGCTTGGAGGCCACCATGTGCTCGGCGATTCTCTGGCGCATCACCGTCATAGGCTCAACGGAGTAATTGCCGAAGTACATGCGCTCGCGCGGCACAGCGGATTCAAACGCCGAGTGAGCCTGCGCGCCCGTCGCCGCCGGTTGCGAAGGAGGAGGCATCGATGGACGAGAGGCTGTCGCGGGCGCATAGGCCGGAGTTTGTGCGCCGGGCCGGGCTTGAGCGCCGCCGCCCTCGATGGCGGACAAAATGTCGCGTTTGCTCACGCGTCCGCCCGCGCCGGTGCCAGGAACGTGCGACAAGTCGACGCTGTTTTCTTTGGCCAGCCGCCGAACCAGCGGCGAGCTGCGAATCTTTTCCCCAGCCGGGGGCTGCGGAGCAGCGGAAGTTGCCGCGCCAGCCGTAGACGACGGCCTCGCGCCAGTTTGTGCGGGAGCTGGTGACGGCGCGGGCTTCACTGAGTCTGCCTTTGCCGCTTCGGCCCTCGTTGGCGCCGACGCGGGCGACGCCTTTTCATCCCCTCGTTTCGCCTCTGGATTCACTTCGGCCCTTGCTTCTGGCTTTGCCTGAGGCTTTGCTTCCGTTTTTGCAGGAGCGGGAGCCGGAGCTACCGACGCTGCGCCGGCGCCATCGGCGTCAATCACGCCTACGACCGTTTGAATCGGCACAGTCTGACCTTCGGCGACCTTGATCTCCTTCAGCACGCCCGCGGCCGGCGAAGGAATCTCCGCGTCCACTTTGTCCGTCGAAATCTCGAACAACGGCTCGTCGCGCTCTACTTTCTCGCCCGGCTTCTTGAGCCATTTCGTCACCGTGCCTTCAAAAATGCTTTCCCCCATCTGGGGCATAATCACGTCAGTCGCCATCGGCCTCTCCTTCGAATTCGAATCTCAAGTTTAATATCGCGCGAGTTCGCGCGCCGTCGAAATCACGTCATTCAAATTGGGCAAGAAACGCTCTTCGAGCGGCGGCGAGAACGGCACGGGCGTGTCCTTCGCTGTGACGCGCAGAATCGGCCCGTCCAAATCCTCGAACGCGCCTTCACAAGCGACCGCCGCGATTTCCCCGGCGATGCCACCAGTGCGCGTGTCCTCGTGAACAATCAACAGCTTGTTCGTCTTCTTCACGGATTGCAGAATCGTTTCCTTGTCGAGCGGCAGCAAAGTGCGCAGGTCCACGACTTCCGCCTCGATTCCCTCTTTCGCCAGCGTCTCCGCTGCTTCAAGCGACGTGTGCATCATCGCCGCGTAGGTGACAATCGTAAGGTCGCGTCCTTCGCGCCGCACAATCGCCTTGCCGATCGGCACGGTGTAATCCTCGGTCGGCAGCTCTTCCTTGATTCGCCGGTACAAAAATTTGTGCTCGAAGAAAAGCACTGGATTGTTGTCGCGAATCGCGGATTTCAACAGGCCCTTCGCATCATAGGCTGTCGAGGGATAAATCACTTTCAATCCCGGCGTGTGGACGAAATACATTTCCGGATTCGCGGAGTGGAACGGACCCCCGTGAACGCCGCCGCCGGAAGGTCCGCGCATCACCATCGGAACAGGTGCGCCCCAGCGGTAATGCGATTTCGCCGCGAAATTCGTGATCTGGTTGAAGCAGCACGCAATGAAATCGATGAACTGCAATTCGGCAATAGGACGCAGACCCTGGTAACTCATACCCACGGCCGCGCCGATGATGGCCGTT
>DATGJE010000154.1:0-2499 GCA_035295305.1 Candidatus Acidiferrales bacterium
GGCGTGGTGGACGGCGCATCGCCAAATGGCGTCGAGGGGCCAGCGGAGGCGCAGGCGCGGCACGACTTTGTGCGGAAGATTTGTGGTTATAAACGGTGAACTCTGTTGGCGATTTCTGATGTGCGAACCGGTTCATTAGGGCACAATCGCGTGGTCTCGGAACAGCAAGACTAGTTATGCCGGCATTTCATCTTAATAGGGCCGTTTAGGGCCGGGTAGGTGCAGGCGGTACTTGGGGGAACATGCTGGCCGCTAAAATTGTAGCCATAATGATGAAGGCTCCAACGAGGCGGACGCTGTCCGCGTGGTTCATCCATCTCGGCGGGCCGGGCCTGATCCTGCTGGGTCTACTCGACAACTCTGTGATTCCCGTACCTGGCAGCATGGACGCGCTGACAATTGTGCTGGCGGCGCATCAACGACAGTTGTGGCCTTACTACGCACTAATGGCGACCGCGGGCGCGGTGCTCGGCGGATACATCACCTTCCGGCTGGCTCGAAAACAAGGGAAAGATTTGCTCGAGCGCAAGATGAAACACGGATTGATGAAGAAAATCTACGACCTGTTTCGGAAGTGGGGTTTTGGGGCAATTGCGATTCCCGCGGTGCTGCCTCCGCCCGTGCCGATGGTGCCTTTCCTGGTGGTTGCGGGAGCGACGAACTACCCGACAAAGAAATTCCTGGCAGCGCTCGCGGTGGGACGCGTGGCGCGATACGCGGCTTTGGCTTACTTGGCGAGCGTCTACGGACGCCAAATCCTGCGTTTGTTCTCGCAGTACGGGCTGCCGATTCTGTATGTGCTGATTGGACTGGCGGCGGTGAGCGCAGCGATCACGATCATTGGGCATTACCGAGAAAAGGCGGGTTTGAAAGCGCAAACGGCACGGACAAGCTCCTAACAGAACTCCGGCAAGAGGCCTTGAGATTGTACTCCGGCATCCCGCCTCGATAGGTCTCACTTCCCGACCGACACAGGAACGCAGTTACGTGATGCCCGCGCGCGTTTTTGCTCCCGTGATGATTTCAGCCATTACGTCGCGATACCTGTCGAACGTATCGTCCACCACGGTGATGGTTGGGATGACCGGCTGGTCTTTACGAACTTCGGGATGAAAGCGCCCGAATCCGGATTCGTGAACTCCACTGCTTCCCCGCCCCGGAGCCGGATGACTGAGGTGTTCGAAGGTGCGCGCGTATTTTTGGAATGCAGGCGGGTAACCGCGCGACGGGAAAACCTGGTAAACGGGCAAGATGGACATGAGTGCGTCATAGGAAAATTCTCCGACGGCGAGAACGTGAGGGAATCTCCGGCGCAAGTCTTCGACGAGCCGGCGGGTTCCTTCGTGCATGTCAGCTTTGGTGTTGTTCTGCCAGCCGCCGGAGATGTCGAGGAAATAGCCGTCGACCCCAAATCGGGCAATTACGTCGGCGATGCGGGCAGAGAGCCAATTCCTCCACGAATCCACTCCGAGGTTCATGTACTTGCCCCAGCCCTCCATGTGGCGATCGTTATCCCAATCCACCCAATCCAAATCGAACGAGTTGCCATCAACGTCCTCCGTGGTTGCATCCGAGAACTTCGAAAACACGGGCAGTTTGTCGTTGGCGCCGTTCATGCCGAACATGGGCAAAAAACGGAAGCCAAGACGCTGGCCGCTCTGAATGAGTGTGCGGAAGCCGTCTTCGCCGCCCAACCGAGGACTGACTTTGTAAATGGGATACTCCCAATAGTAGCGGCCATCCCAAGCAGGAAGAAATACCATGACGTTCTTCGCAGGAATTTTAGTGGCAACCCACTCGAGAATTCGGGACGCTTTAGAGAAATCGTTGAAGACGTATCCGGTCCAATGCATGCCATGAATCGATACGACCAAAGCGATATCCTGAAACCATGCCGGCACGTCCTGACGCTTATCCCAGTCGGGTATGGCAAAGGCTTGTTCGACGTGCGCGAAGTGCGTGCGAAATGCGTCTTCGGCGCTTTGAGTGCGCCCCGCGCGCCACGTAGGACTCTGCAATTGATTGTTTTTCTTCCAACCTTCCTGTTCATAGACGATCTCGACGCGATAGCCTTTGGGTCCCGGTTGGAAGTAGAAACGATTGGCGCGCACGCGGTCCAAAATCGCCGAGAGAAAAAAGAAATCGTGCTCGCCTGCTTGAACTACGGCCACGGGAGAATCCATGCCGACGGCGTTGTGATGGTCGCCACCTCCGAAGGGATAGCCCAAAAGGACTTCGTTATCCTTGGGGTCAAAGAAGCCTTCGCTTCCAGCAGAGATTTGTCCACGCGGCACGCCGCGCACAATCGCGGAAATGGATTTAATCGGTTGGTCCATCTCGGCTGAGACGTCCCACTCGACATATTCTCCGTTTTTTCGAATTCGGGCGAGCAGAGTGCCGGGAATTTTCTGCTGATCTCCGGCCCATACGAATTGCGAGCACCGGAGTGTGATGCCGCCGGCGTTTTTTTCAACCGTCAGGTGGTCGCGGTCGAGGCCG
>DATGJE010000155.1:0-12204 GCA_035295305.1 Candidatus Acidiferrales bacterium
ACAACCCCAAGAATGTGGGTAGCTATATAGCAGCTACGGAGTGCTGTCAACAAGAAAGTTGTCATCGAATCGCGGAAAATGCGATTTCCCCGACTCCGCGAGAGCCGCAAATCTGCCAATCGGCCGGACGAGGAGCAGGAGCTTTGCTCGCTGTGCAGGATTTGGAGCAGCCGAAACGGAAAAGAATGTGGATGCAATGAGGACTCTAGAACTCGCGAATAAGGCGCATATCCTATATATTAAGCAGCCGCCGCTGAAAAACCGACGTCGCTCAGAACGGCGCTTTCGAACTGTGCTGTGGATCCTGCACGAGCTCAGCCCACATACACAAAGCCGTTCGATCTGATCTTTCAACATGGCAAAAAGAAGTGGTGCGCCCGGAGAGATTCGAACTCCCGACCTTCTGGTTCGTAGCCAGACGCTCTATCCAGCTGAGCTACGGGCGCAACGTTGGGGATGGGGCACTATCGCGGCATGCGTCAAGCCTGGCGCACCCATCGCACTCCGAATAACACTTTATGGTGAGGCGCGCCGCGAGTCAAGACGTTGGCAGTATTTTCGATTGCATGCGCAAAAGTGTTCTGCGAATTCATTCGGCTCGCTCATGCGAGATTCGAGCGCGTTCCACAGGCCGCGCAATCGAGGGCCAAGCCGAGTTGACGCGCCGTGTGGTATATTTCTTCGCCGCAACGCTATGACGAAAAAAATCAAAGGAAACAAAAACGTAAAAAGAACATCCGCTCGCGGTGCGATGGCGCGAGGGACGGATCCGAAGCGCGTTCGAACGATTCTGAAGAAACTGGACGAAGCGTATCCTGCCGCGACTTGCGCGCTGCGGCACGAGAATCCGTTTCAGCTGCTTATCTCCACGATTCTCTCGGCTCAGTGCACCGACGAACGGGTCAATATCGTCACGAAAGCACTTTTCCCCAAATATCCAACACCGAAGGATTTCGCGTACGCGAATCCCCAAGAGCTCGAGCAAGACATCCGGCCCACGGGATTTTTCCGGAACAAGACGAAGTCCATCATGGGCGCCAGCAAACGCATCATCGAGGAATTCGGCGGCAGCGTTCCACAGACGATGGAAGAATTGCTAACGCTTCCCGGCGTGGCGCGCAAAACGGCGAACGTTGTGCTGGGCACGGCCTACGGGATCGCGTCAGGCTTGGTGGTAGATACGCACGTGCAACGCGTATCCGGACGGCTGGACCTGACGAAGAATACCGATCCGAAGAAAATCGAGCAGGACCTAATGAAGGTAATTCCGCAGGACCGCTGGATTCTCTTTTCGCATCAAATCATCTGGCACGGGAGGCGCATTTGCCAAGCGCGAAAGCCCCGCTGCATCGAATGCAATTTGGAACGGATCTGCTATTCGAAGGATAAGACCGTCTGAGCACTCCGCCGAAATTCCCTTCCTTAATGGACAAGAACCGCGACCGAACGGTAAGATGAAAAGCCATCTTATTTGCATGTATGTGCTTCAGGAAGGGCACGCGATCCAATGAAACTGGTGACATTCGAAGATGCAGTGCATCGCCGGAGGGTAGGCGCAGCTACGCCGAATGGATCGGTAGTGGACCTCAATCTTGCCTACGCGATGTATTTGCGCGACCAGGAGCACGAGAGCACTTATGTGCGCATGGCGGGAGCGCGTGTTCCTTCTGACATGCGCCAATTATTCGAAGGCGGCGACAGGAGCCTTGATGCCGCAAAGCAGGCGCTGCAATTTGCCACCGCAGCCGGCGCGGAGTTGACCGGCCCCGCAGGCGAGATGATAACCTACGCGCGAGGCGCCGTGAAATTACGGGCTCCGATCGTCCCGAAAAAATTCTTCCATACCGCCGGTAATTTCAGAGAGCATCACGAGGAAGCGGAAAAAGCAGGATTCTCCCATCCCGTGCTGCCGTGGATTGTTTTTTTTCAAAATGTGGACGCAATTATCGGGCCCGACGAGCCGGTGGTTTATCCGGAACACATCACAGAAGAGCTTGATTATGAACTCGAGCTCGCCGTGGTGTTGAAAAAGTCGGGGAAATTCTTTTCGGCGAAGCAGGCCGCGGATTACATCGGCGGATACGTGATCTTCAACGATGTGACGGCGCGCGACATTCAACGGCGCGAAATGAAATCGGGAGTTTTCAGTTTCTGCAAAGGCATCGACAGCTTTTGCCCGCTCGGCCCCTGGATCGTTACGGCGGATGAAATTCCCGACGCTCATAATCTCTCGATGGAACTACGGGTGAACGGCGAAGTGCGCCAGAAATCGCATTCCAAGAAAATGTCGGTGAAGATACCGGAAATCATCGCGCATTATTCGCCGATGGGTTACAGCGCAGGCGACGTGCTTTCGACCGGGACAGTTTCGGGAGTAGCGGCGTTCAGCGGCGATCCGAAGGCTTGGTATCTGAAGCCCGGCGACGTGATGGAGTGCGAGATTGAGAAGATCGGGATCCTGCGGAATCCAGTGATTTCCTGGAAACAGGCGTACGGCGAAAACGCCGCGGCCGTTTAACAAGCCGCGAGGATATTTTTAATGTCAGAGCCGCCGCAAGACAACAAAGTCTGGACTAGCGCGCTGAACCAGGAGACGAGCGTCCGGCCAAAGCTGTCAACGTCTCAGCGAATCCGTTTTTACGACACGACGCTACGCGACGGCGAACAAACCGTGGGGGTTGTACTCGATCCACGGCAAAAACTAGACTTGGCGCGACAGTTGGACCGACTCGGTATAAGCCGGATCGAGGCGGGATTCCCGCGAGTCTCATCCGAGGATGGCGAGGCGATTGAGCTAATTCTACAAGCAAATCTGAAAGCCGAAGTCTGGGGATTTGGCCGCGCCACACGTGCGGACGTCGACGAGTTGGCGCGCCTGAATCTGAAATTTTCCGTTATTGAGATTCCCACGAGCGATGTCAAGCTGAAGGCCTACGGAATTTCTCGCGAGGAGGCGGTGCGCCGCGCCGCCGATGCAGTCGCGTACGCGAAAAAGCACGGAATCTATGTTGCTTTCTTCCCCGTGGATTCGACGCGCGCGGATCTCGCCTTTCTTAAGACAATTTACCGTGCAGCGCACGAGGCAGGCGCCGACGAGGCCGTAATCGTTGACACGATTGGCGCGTGCGGGCCGGAGGCCGTTGAATTCCTTGTGGGCAAGGTCCGGGAGTGGCTGGGAGAAAAGATTCCTGTGCATTTCCATGGGCACAACGATTTCGGCCTGGCGACGGCGTGCGCTGTGGCCGCAGTTCGCGCGGGGGCAACCTGGATTCAGGGAACCATCAACGGAATGGGCGAGCGCGCGGGCAATGCGGACCTGGGTGAAGTGGCGCTGGCGCTACAGTGCCTCTACGGAGTGCCGGTTGCGATGGACCTGACGCGTATTCGCGAAGTCTCTCGGGCCGTGCGCGAGGCGGCTGGATACCAGCTCGAACCGTGGAAACCTGTGGTTGGAGAAAATCTTTTCGTCCGCGAAAGCGGCGCCGTGGCCAGCCAATTTCACATTCCGGAGGCGATTGAACCATTTTCGGCGGATCTGGTAGGGGCGCGCAGACAAATTGTTCTGGGAAAAAAGAGCGGGCTTGACAGCATCGCTCTAAAGGCCAAGGAACTTGGACTTCAAGTTTCCGAATCGCAGCGGCCGTCGGTTCTCGCCGCCGTCAAGAGCAAAGGAATTGCCGCGCGCCGCCTGCTGACAGATTCTGAATTTCGAGCCATCGTGCAGCAAGTCTGCGAATCCTCGCCGAAGCTCAATTGATTTGAGCCGCGAAGATCACAGCGCCGAAGATGCGCCAGACTCCGTTTGTCAGCGTTGAAAATGAGGCAGGACGGCTTCGCCAAACAAGCGGGCCTGCTCGATTCGGTCATCTCCCCAAATCTCCAGCAGTATGTGAGAACATCCCGCGTCGCGATATTGCTCAATCCGGCGGATGCAATCTTCCGGAGTGCCCGCGATGGGGCAGACTTTCGCGAGAACATCATCGGTGACCGCCCGAGCCGCCGCCAAGCGGCCGCCGGACTCCATGGCATCGGCGATGGGTTTGATCTCGTCGAACGTTAGCCCGGCTTTTTGCAACAACACATCGGCCGAGCCTCGGATATTCTGAACTTTATTCGCCAGATACATCGCAGCCATCTCGCGGGCACCTTCCATGCCCTTGGCGCGATTCTTGTTGATGCTGCCCACGACCACCGAACCGAGATCGAGATTCGCGGGATTCTTACCCGCCGCTTTTGCGCCTTCGAGCATGGATTCGCGCGCGTATCGAACGAATCCCGGCGTTGTGATGCTGGCGGTAAGCAAGCCATCGGAATGCGATCCGGCCATTCGTTGCAAGACGGGGCCCGTGGCGCCAATATAAATTGGAACTGGAAAGCGAGGCACGTGAGCATCGTCGCGGAGCGCAGGAATCCGCGCCGAAAAAACTTTGCCGTCATACGTGAATTCCTTACCGCCGAGAACGCCGAGAATAATCTCGATGCTCTCGCGCATGACGGTTGCCGGGCCTGCTCCTTTTCCGGATTCTCCTTCGCCGATTTCCTTCATGAAAATTTTGGAAGCGCCGAGGCCCAGAAGAAATCGGCCCTTGCCGGCCATTTCCTGCAGCACGCGCGCTTCCATGGCAATCTGAACGGGATGGCGCGTGTAAGGTGAGATAATCCCCCATCCAATGCCGATTTTCTTGGTTTCGCGGGCAACGATGGCTGTGATCGAAGTGGAAGACCGCGCTTCCATCGAATGTTTACGCCACCACGGATATGCTTCGGCCAGCCAGAACGTGTCAAACCCGGCGCGGTCGCAAGCCTGTGCCATGCGTACTGTTTCTTCGACCGGCTCCATGCTGAGTTGCAAAACCCCAACGCGAAAAGGAACGCTCATGATGTCTTTTTAACTCCTTCGTAAGATTAAGTATTACGGATTCGTCCAGGAGTGCTCGAGCCCTTTAATCAACGCCCACATAGTTTTATTCAGTGGAGTTGGAATTCCCAACTTTTCTCCCCAATGAACGATGGCGCCGTTCATGAAATCCACTTCCGTTTGACGGTGGGCCAGGACGTCTTGAAGCATGCTTGCCTTGTGTTTACCGGGGGCGGAAGCGCCCTTCTGCACCAGGTCGCGAGGATTGCCGTGGAGATCGATTCCGACGGCTTTAGCTACGGCCATGCCTTCGGATATCAGGTCATCGAATAATTGCCCGGTAGCGGGCAGGCGCGTGGCGGCACCGTGATGGAGAAGTGTGAGAGCGCCCACCGGGTTCGTAGCGGCGTTGAAAATCAGCTTCGTCCACTGCGCGCCGCGAGCATCTTCGAGCGGAATGACGCGCAAGCCACTACGATTGAGCAAATCCGAGAGCGTCTGCACCCGGTCCATCGGAGTGCGACTCGGCTCGAAGGGTCCAATCCAGGTGTCGCCCTGAATGTCGTAGCCAACGTGGCCGGGTTCGATCACATGGCCCGCCGGGAATGTGGTCCCTCGAATCACGTAACGAACGTGCTCGGCAAGAATTTCCTCGTTGCCAACTCCATTTTGCACGGAGCAAACAGCGGCAGTCTCGGGAAAAAGATGAGCTGTGGCGGCAATGGCGGTGCGCGTGTGAATGCTCTTTGTGGCTACGATCCCAAAATCGCAAATGGGAATTTCATGCGCGTTGGTGGTGGCCTTAACGGGAGCGGTAAAATCGGCGGCGCCGGAAATGCGCAGCCCGTGCTTTTGGATGGCCTCGACGTGCTCCTTCGAAACATCGTAGGCATGCACTTCCGCTTCGCCCTTGCGCGCCAAATGCGCTGCAAAAATGCTGCCCACCGCGCCGCAGCCCACGACGCATATCTTCATCGACCGTCACCCGGCCTTTCTGTTCCGTCGAAGAATTTCCAGGGAACATCCGCGAGATTTTCGCCTTCCCTCTTGCCGACGCGATATGTGTCCTGCGTATACAGGCAAACTTTCCCATCCTGGTCGACGACCTGCGGATGGAAGCTGAAAATCATGTTCTCGCGCAGTTCGACGCGGGATTCGGCGCCAATCGCGGGATATTCGAGCATGGTGGTGCCGATGGAATGCCCCGAAAGATGGCCCAAGCCGAATCCGCCCTTCTGGAAGATTTCCGCAGCGGCGTGATGCACCGCGCTGGCCAGTTCCCCTTCACGCATTTTCTTGCGCGCCGCTTCCCTAGCCTCCGGATAAATTTCCGCCATCGCCGCGGTGCGCGCGCTGATTTTCCCGCGAATGAGAGGCCGCGAAAATTCCACCCAATAGCCGGCGGCGCCCGCGAGTTCAAGCGAATAAAGCAGCAGGTCGTCCGCGGCGACAGCCCGATTCGCGGGAACCTTGAAGTGCGCTTCCGCCTCGCCGCCTGTCCCCGAAAGCACGATATTCATCATGCGCAGTCCGGCGCCGCGCGCGAAAAACCGCTCGACGGCGGGCGCCATGATTTCAGCCTCCGTCTTTCCTGGCTGATACGCTTTCAGAAGCGCCCAGAAACCGTCGAGGATGATGTCCATACTGTCGCGGATTTCAGCAAGCTCCTCTGCGCTCTTTATCGCGCGCGCTGCGTCAAAGCTCTTATCGAAGGAAACAAACTCGAGCGAGCCTGCGGCGAGAGCGCGATAATCCCGCACCGGCATGATGAAATTCATGCCGTAAATTCCCAGGCGTTTCCAGCGCTTCTCCTGGGATCGCTCAAGCAGCCATTGCCCGGGAACGTCAGCCCACACGTGCTCTCTTACCCAGGGTTTGCTTTTATCGCCGATCCAGCGAGCTTCGCGGGGAAACAAGAGAAGCGGATCGCCATCGAGCGGAATCAAAACGTACACGTAGCGGTGGACGATTTCGAAATCAGAGACGTAGCGAACAGCGCCTTCGAAGCCGGTGTATTCATTTCCGCAGACGAGCAGCGCATCGATCTTTTCCGCAGCCATCGCGGCGCGGATGTTGGCGTAACGGCGCTCGATCTCTTTTTTACTCACCATGGACTAATTTCTCTCCGAAAAAGAAACGGCTCGCGCGCGGCAAATTTAAACGCTAGCGCCGCAGATCTCTGCAGCGGCGAGCGCATACACTTTCGTCACATTGACCAATGTTTGAATCGCGACCTTTTCGCCTTCCTGATCCCGTTCGCCGCTCGAAGGCCCGTAGTTCAAGGTTTCGATGCCGTAGCGAGTCATCACGGAGGCATCTGAGCACCACTGTACGGTGGTTCGCTTTGGCGCGCTGCCCATTACGCGCGTATGTATCGACTCGATTGTTTTCACAAGAATATGATCTTCGCTGATCTGCGCGCCGGGAACGGAAACGTAGGTCTCGAACTCCAGGCCGTAGTCCGGGTATCGCTTGCGCAAATCCAAAAAAAGTTGTTTTGCGGCCCGTCGCGCTTCCTGCAGCGGCATCGTGGGAGGCACCCGAAGATCCAGGCATAGATCCGTGCGTTCGGGAGTCCGGCTGGCGCGCCAAATGTGTCCGCCTCGAATGCAGCCCACGTTCACAATTCCCTTGTGACCCGCGTAGGAGGATTTCGCCTCCCACGATGGCACCCACTCGTAGACGGCGGCAAGAACGTCCTGCATGCGGCGAATCGAAGTTTCGCGCTGGCGGCTTTGGCTGAATGCCGTGTGAACGTAGAGGCCGTGCGTCGTCAATCGCACCCACAGAGAGCCGTAGTGACCCAGAACCATCTGCAAATCCGTCGGCTCGCCTAGGATGCACATGTCGGGAAGGATGCCGTGGTTGACCAGATAATGCGTTCCCACGCCGTAGCCGCGATATTCCTTTCCAACGAATTCGTCTCCCCACTGCGTCTTCTCAATTTCTCCAGCAACGGCTGCAATCAAAACGCTTCCGTCGAGTTTCACTCCGGCGCGGCGCAGAGCTTTTACGGCCTGCGTATAGCAAACGAGCGCGCCCTTCATGTTGTAAATGCCCAGGCCGTAAATCATGCCATTCTTGATGACGGCTTTCGGCTTGTAGCCAAGCCCTGTGAGATAAGTTTCGCGGCCGGTGTTTGACGTGTCCATGTGTCCGTTGAACATCAGGCTCTTCCCGTTGCCATTTCCCTCCCACAAACCAACGGCGTTCGCGCGCCCTGGTTCGACTTCCTGCCAAACGACGTCCATCCCCGCAGCTTCGAGGGCCGCGCGCATGTATTTCCCCATTTCAAGTTCTTCGCCAGTTGGGCTGGGGAGATTCACGACGTCACATGACATCGAGACGATTTCTTCCTCGTTCACTTGCGCGAGAATCGCCTGCGCGAGATCCGCTTTCATGGCAGGAACTGCCTCCCTTGTGATTGACGAAAATCATCCGGATAAGAGCAGAGTTTTTCGCTGCCCTTGTCCGTAATCAAGAAATTATCTTCCAGGCGCAAACCGCCACCGCCTTCCCAGTAAATTCCCGGCTCGACGGCAAGAACCATGCCTTTGCGCATCTCCGCTGGCGCAGCTTGATGAGCGAACGGGGGTTCGTGCGCGCGCGCGCCCACTCCGTGAGCCACGGGATGCGACGGCTGGCCAGGATATCCCGCGGCGCTGACTCCTTGGCGGATTCTGCGGTCGAGTTCGGCGAGACTGGCTCCGTCGCGGGCGTAACTCGCGGCGTCGTTGAATATCACGAGGAGATGGTCAAGCAATTTGTCATATTCGGGAGTCAGTTTTCCGGGGCAGAGATTCTTTGTCAGATCGGTCCAATAACCGTCGGCGCAGACCCAGATTTCGACGAGCGTCGGTTCGTTCTTCTGGATGGGGCGATGACTGGTGGCGGTGAATGTGGCGATGCCTTTGCCGGACCACACGAGAGTGAAAGCGCGCGCCATCTCCACTTTCCCCTTGTAGCCGATTCCGACCGCGTGGATGTGGCCTTCGATCATGGCCGCCACTTCGCTTTCTTTCATGCCAGGCTTAATTTCCTTGCGGGCGTGCTCCATGCCAATGGCTGCAAGTTCGTTGGCCAGCTTCATGCGCTCGATTTCCTGCTCCGTCTTAATGGCGCGAACCTCGGCGAGAAGCGGAGTGGCATCCACCACTTGTTTTACGGCGCCGCGAAACGCGTCGAAATATCCTTGCGTGTAAAGGCTGGGCTCGCCGACCATGCGGTCGCAAATCTGCGCGAGTTGCGAGAGCTCGACACCCACGCGGCCCGCTAATTTCCTTTCGCGAAGGACATCGAGGCACTGGTCGAGCGAGCGCGACATCGGTGGCCGGGGATCCTGCGGATGATAGAAACGGAAGGAGCGAACATCTTTGTTCCAAGCCGTGCGCTGGGCTTCCTGGTGCTGCGGTTCGATGACGAGCAAAGTGGGGTCGCCTTCGCGCGGGAAAATCGCTATATCGTATCCCTTCATCGTCCAATAGTTCGTAAGGTAGAGAATATTATCCGGCGCGCGCACGACCAGCGCGTCCAGATCGTGCTGCGCCATCATCTGGCGCACACGCTCCCATTTTTTCTGATCCAGAGCGTAGCCCACGCCCAACCCCTTCTAAGCTGAAAACATGAACCTCTGTCGATTCCGCCTATGCAGGTCCGGAATGTTTCCAACTCCAGGATAGTTCCTTGCCCTTAATCAAGCGATAGAGGGCCGTATGCAGAGGAGCGCTCAAGCCGTGATTCGCAGCCTCGCATGCGATTGCCCCGCCGAGGAAATCCACTTCCGTGTGCAAGTGGTGCCGCACATCGTACAACATGGACGGCGGATGATCCGTCTGCGCTCCAACTTTATTCATCTCCCACGGATCTTCGTGGAGAATGATGCCCAATCCGGCGGCAACCCGCTTACCTTCGTCGATCAGATCGTGAAGCAGACGCCCAAGATCAGAGAATTGGCCAGTTTCAGCAAATGCGCGGCAGTGAGGAAGTTCGGTCAAGGCTGAAACGGCGTTCACCGATGCATTGAAAATCAGTTTGGACCATTGGGCCGGCCGCGCATCCTCCAGCGCCACCGCCTTTAGGCCTGATGCAACGATCAGATCGGCCGCCTCGCGCACTTTGGGAAACGGCGTATGCGTCGGCTCGAAGGGCCCCATCCATGTTGGCGTATCCAATTCGTATTGCACATGCGTGTCACTGTGGCGCGTCCCGCTCATGAATGTGGTGCCTCGAATAACGGGAGCTCCGGTTATACCCGCGATCATTTCCTCGCACCCCAAGCCGTTCTGCGCGGAGAGCACTGTGCCTTTCCGGAAAAGGGTAGCCACGGGCGTGACTGCTTCGACCGTCTGCGTAGCCTTGCAGCAAACGATTCCCAAGTCGCACTCTGGAATTTCCTCGGGATTTGCCGTGGCGCTGAGCTTCGCCGTGAATTCGTGCTTTCCTGAAACGCGCAGGCCGCGCTTGTTCAGAGCGTTCGCGTGTTCCGGCCGCCGAACAAACGCATGAACCTCCGCGACTCGCGCAAGATGCGCTGCATAGAGGCTGCCGATCGCGCCACAACCGATGATGCAAACGCGCATTGCTATTTGTTTTACCTTCGCCCAATTTTTTCGGAGATGAGGATTCCGAGGCGAAAAAATCACCGCTCGATTCGAATCGGGAGCGCCCTAGGCAGCTCCACGCCGATGCTCGACTCGGATTCGTTGCATGCCCTCGCCCTTGCGCGCGCGCTCTACGGCATGGAACAGGGTGTCGCCTGAGTTGTGCGAATCCTCGATGAGCGCTCCACGCGAACACAATGCATCCTGCAAAGCCGCGCACACGGTATGCACCGGAGCGGCGCCGCCTTCTCCCATGCCCTTCGCGCCGTTGTAAGAAAACGGGGAAGGCGTTTCGAGATGGCCGTACAGAATATCGGGCATATTCATCGAGGTAATCGGCGTGTAATCACTGAACGTGCTGGCGAGCATGTCACCGTCTTTGGCATAGACGCAGTTTTCCATCAACGCAGCGCCGATGCCATGGGCCGTGGCGCCGTGCACTTGCCCCTCAACAATCATAGGATTGATCGTCTTCCCGCAATCGTCCACTGCGGCATAGGCGAGAATTTTAGGCTGGAAAGTTTCGCGATCGAGTTCGATCACGGCCATGTGCAACTGCGCCGCATAGGTGAGCGTCAGGTTGCCATACTTGCGCTTCAAATCCGGAATCTTGAAGGGAGCCTTGTAGACGTGCCGGCAATTGAGGGTGATGTCGGAAAGACTGTCGGGCAGCCCCGCATTGTTCACATTGATCAGATTCGCAAGCCCCCAGAAATTAATCGATTTCTTCGTCTTCTTCACTCGCACTTCGGGCCCTTGCGCTCCCAAGCCAAATTCCAGATCTTTTTCTTTGGCCTTCAGCGCAAACGCCGCCAGGCGGCTCAATTCCGCACGTAGCTTCTCCGCAGCGCCATGGATGGCCGAAAGCCCGCTGACAGCAAATTGGCTGGCGTAGGTTCCCGTGTGGCCCGTGTACACATTCGCCTCGCTGTCGAATCCGGGACGAACGTTCACCATTTCCGGCGAAATCCCCAGAACGTCGGCGACCACCTGCGACGCCGTCGTTTCGTGCCCCTGGCCTTGCGGCACAGAGCCGAGACTGACCACCACTTCTCCATAAATATCCAGCTTAACGTTGGCGGCTTTCGATTGTCCCGAATACGGCGCATGGGAATTGATGATTTGGGCCTGACCGAAATTGTTGGTTCCCGAATCGAGCGTGGTTCCAATACCAATGCCGAGCAAGCGGCCCTCTTCCCGCGCCTTCTTCTGTTTATTCTTCCACTCGTCCCAGCCAATCAGTTTTTTGGCGATTTCCATCATGCCTGGATAGTTCCCCGAGTCATACACGCAGCCATTTGGAGTGGTGTAGGGAAATTCGTGCGGGCGAATGTAGTTCCGAAGGCGCATGGTATCCGCGGGAATCTTCAGGCTATGCGAGCAAATATCAATGACGCGCTCGAGAAACCACAAATGCTGCATGCGCGAATATCCACGATTCGGTCCCACGGGGCACTTGTTCGTGCAGGCTTGCGAAAAATCGATGCGCATATTGCGAATGCGATACGCGCCCGGCAAAACTTGCGCCCAAATGATGCACCCGAGGGGCTCGTAGCGAGGATACGCGCCGCAATCATCTATGTGGCGCGATTCGATAGCGGTGATAACTCCTTTTTCATCCAAAGCAACGCGCGTATCGAGAAACGTCCGCTCATTGCCGTGCGCGCTTGCCAGCATGTGCTCGGTGCGCGTCTCCGTCCACTTGACTGGCCGGCCGCCGCATTTTCGCGAGGCGAGAGCGCAAAT
>DATGJE010000156.1:0-8265 GCA_035295305.1 Candidatus Acidiferrales bacterium
TGCAGGAATGCCTGACGAATATTCACCGGCATTCGGAAAGCAAGACGGCGGCGGTGAAGGTGGAGGTGGACGAGCATAAAGTGAGCCTGGAAGTCAGCGACCAAGGGAAGGGAATGCCGAAGCGCGGCGCAACGCTCAACGGGGGAAAGCGAATGGGCGTGGGAATCAGCGGAATGCGTGAGCGCTTGAATGATTTGGGTGGAACGCTCGAAATTCATTCCACGAATCAGGGCACCGTTGTGCGCGCGGAGATTCCCATGCGCAGCGATGCGCGTGCAACCACGCAATAACCGACTTCCCGAAAGCGCGACCTCAGCATGATCCGCCACCATACTTTCCGATTCGCTGTAGCTCACGTCCCGTTGCGGGTGGTTTTGCCGCAACTGACGTGAGGACTGTGCCGATCCGTCGCGCGTGGACGGCACGGTGTTGCCGGCGCGGGAAAAGCCTCACGTCAGCACGGCACAGAACCGCCGTGCGGGACGTGAGCTACAAAGGACGCGCGGCTCAGCCCTACAAAAGTTCGGGTCGCGGGGCACCTGGCACGATCTGATATTTTTGCGGGGCGCAACAGGCGGAACTCAGGCGCGCGACGTCCGTCCGCATTTCCGGTTCATCCTTCAAGTGGTTTAACGTCTCGCGAAGAATTTTCGCGGCCGCTTCGTTTTTCGGGATCTCCAACCTGTAGTGCATCCATTTGCCGTCGCGCCGCGACGCCACCAAACCCGCGCGGCGCAGATACGCCAGGTGTCGGGAGACTTTGGGCTGGCTGAGGCGCAAAATCTCAACAAAATAGCAGACGCAGACTTCGCGGCCCGCGATCAGATTGAGCAGGCGCAGGCGCGTGGGATCGGCGAGCGCGCGAAAGACGTGGTGCAGCGCGACGCGAGTTTTGGGCTTTCGCATGCGTGCAGTATAGCATGATACATTCGCCTTGACATATGTGACTGCGGCGGCGTAGAGTGGCGAACATATCCGTATAGGCAGATACGTATGCGAGGGAGGCGTTATGGCTGGCGAAGACGTCAACAGCATCAAGAGCGAAGTGAAAAGCAAATACGGCGAAGCAGCGAAGCGCGTGGCGGCGGGAAGCAGCGCGTGTTGCGGCGCGCCGGGACTGAGCGCGTGCGACCCCATCACCAGCAATCTCTATGACGAAGCGCAGAAATCGGCGATTCCGGCTGAGGCGGTGGCGGCGTCGCTTGGTTGCGGCAATCCCACGGCGCTGGCGAAGCTCGAACCCGGCGAAATTGTCCTCGATCTCGGCTCGGGCGGCGGAATTGATGTGCTGCTTTCCGCGCGCCGCGTAAGTCCGGGCGGAAAAGCGTACGGCCTGGACATGACTGACGAAATGCTCGAACTGGCGCGGGAGAATCAGCGCAAATCGGGCGTCGAGAATGTGGAGTTCCTGCGCGGAGAGATGGAAAATATTCCGCTGCCGGAAAATTCCGTGGATGTGGTGATTTCGAACTGCGTGATCAATCTTTCCGCCGACAAAGGGCGCGTGCTGCGCGAAGCCTTTCGCGTGCTGCGTCCGGGCGGACGTTTTGCGGTTTCCGACGTGGTAGTGCGCGGGGCTGTACCCGCGGATATTCGGCGAAGCGTGGAGCTGTGGGTCGGCTGCGTTGCGGGCGCGATGGAGGAATCGGAGTTTCGCGCGAAGCTCGGCGCGGCGGGATTCACGGAAATTGAAATCGAGCCGACGCGCGTTTACAGCATTGAAGACGCGCGGCAGTTCCTGACGGCCGCGGGAATTGATGCGGACGCGATTGCGCCGCACGTCGAGGGCAAATTCGCGAGTGCCTTCATTCGCGCCAGAAAACCCGCCGCAGGCAAGGACGTCGGGAAAGGCTCTTGCTGCGCGCCGGGGTGTTGCGCACCGGCGTAGAAATCGGAATTGGAAGGACTCGAGCAATGGGTGGTGAAGTTCGCGGGCTGGCGACGAGGAGGGCATCGAGGCGAGATTCTTCGTCGGCGGAATTCAGCCTCCTCAGAATGACACTCTTTTCGCTTTTGCTTTTCTGTTGTCATCCTGAGTCGAGCGTTTTGTGCGGAGCGAAGCCTGCCCGCCGCAGGCGGGGATTTCGCCTCGAAGCACTGGCCTCCACACCATTGCGCCTCAAACGGCGCAGGTCGAATCCGCTCGATGAGAAGGGAATGAAAACGCCATGAAACCGAAAGTCCTGTTTTTGTGCACGGGGAATTCAGCGCGCAGCCAGATGGCGGAGGGCTACCTGCGGAGCGTAGCGGGCGAGCGGTTCGAGGTGATCAGCGCGGGTATCGAGCCGAAGGGAGTGAATCCGTTCGCCGTGACTGCGATGCGCGAAATCGGCATCGACATATCGAGCCAGCGACCGAAAGACGTCCGCGAATTTCTGGGCGTGCCGGTGCAATACGTGGTGACCGTGTGCGCGAACGCGCGCGAGAAATGCCCGGTGTTTCCCGCCACGGTAAAATTCGTCCACTGGAATTTGGACGATCCCGCCGCCGTGAAGGGAACGGAAGAAGAAAAGCTCGCAGCGTTCCGCGACGCGCGTAACAAAATTGCCGCGCACATCGACACCGAATTTGGCTTAGTGGAAAGACGAAAGGCCTGAGAATATGGTGACTGATGTGGCCGGCCCGGCGACAGCACGCGGTGCCGAACCCAAACGCCTCAGCCTGTTTGAGCGGTATCTCTCGCTGTGGGTAGGACTGTGCATGGTCGCCGGAGTCGCACTGGGAAAGTGGGTGCCGTCCATCGTCTCGTCGCTGCGGGACATGGAGTTCGGGCACGGGAGCCAGGTCAACTTCCCGATTGCTGTTCTGATTTGGCTGATGATTGTGCCGATGATGATGAAGGTCGACTTCGCCTCGATCCGCAAAGTGGGGCAGAGGCCGCGGGGATTGATGGTCACCCTGTTCGTGAACTGGCTGGTCAAGCCATTCTCGATGGCTTTGCTCGCATGGTTTTTCTTCCGGCACGTATTCAGCCATTGGATTACGCCCGGCGAAGCCGACCAGTACATCGCGGGAACAATTATTCTTGCGGCTGCGCCCTGCACGGCGATGGTCTTTGTGTGGAGTCATCTTACGGATGGTGACCCTGCGTACACACTGGTTCAGGTATCGCTGAATGATCTGATCATGCTGTTTCTCTTCGCCCCCATCGTGAGGTTTCTCGTTGCGGGAGCTTCGAGCTTGCGCGTGCCCTTTTCCGTGCTGATGTATTCGGTGGTGGCTTTCATTGTGATACCGCTGGCGATTGGCACGGCGTTGCGCCACTGGCTGATACGGAAACGCGGCCGGGAAGGCTTCGAACAGCTTTTGCCCCGATTCGCGCCGGTTACCATGGGCGCGTTGCTCGTCACGCTGATTCTGATCTTTGCGTTTCAGGCGGACAACATCACGGCGCGCTACGTTCACGTGCTGCTAATCGCTGTGCCGATTCTGGTTCAGGTGTACTTCAATTCGGGACTCGCGTACGGCCTGATGCGGTTGTTGAACGTGCCGTACAACGTCGCCGCACCGGGCGCGCTGATTGGAGCGAGCAACTTCTTCGAATTGGCGGTGGCCACTTCGATTGCGCTGTTTGGCGCGGGATCCGGAGCGGCGCTGGCGACGGTGGTGGGCGTGCTGGTTGAGGTTCCCGTGATGCTTTCCGTCTGCGGCGTGTGCAATCGTACGCGCGGCTGGTTTCCGGCGGGCGCGGCCTGACGCATTTCGTGTCGCGTGCGGCCAAAGATCACCGCGACGCCGCTGTTTCGCCGGGCTGCCTGCGGCCGCGAAGGACGTGGTTGTGCCACAGCGCGCGGAAGAGTAAATTGCGGTCATCTTTCGATGTACTGGCGCGCGCGAGGCGTCGCAAATTGAGATTTGTGATGAACGTTCGAATCACCTGTGCAATGTATTGCGGCATCGTCAAAAAACGGTGCGTTGTGTGCGGCGATATCTCCTCCACCGAGCTGCTAAACCCTTTAAGACCAAGGAAAAAAGATAGAACAGGATGGCCCCGCATGTGCTTGAGGTCCTAAACGGATCTTGAGGCGTGCGTGAGTTCGCGGCAGTGCCTTCTGGATTCAAAACTTTCTCGAGGAGATATTCATGTTCAAGAGTTCACGACTGACGCTAGCAGTGTGTCTGTTTAGTTTTGTGCTTTTCTGGCCCGCCTGCGCCATGGCCACGCCGAGTGGCGTCACCCTGACGCCCAATAATCCAAATGTGACGGTAACGGAGGGCAGCAACGCCGTCTTGACCTTCACTCTGACGAATAATTCCGGGGCGAGCATCACGGATTCAGGGGCATTGTTTGGAACGTTTCCTTTCCAGTCTGGCGATAATTCCGATGCACTCACCTTTTTGTCGGAATCCAGCGGGTGCGGTGTCCTGGCAGATGGCTCGTCCTGTACACTCTCCGTCACGTTCGGAACGGGAAGCGACACAGGGGAAACAGATGCGGATACAGGCCTGACTTTAGTCACCGCTAGCGTCAACGTTTGTGACTCTCTCGCCTGTTTTAATGTCAGCAGCGGGAGTGGGGATTTGGTGACGGTTTCGGATTTGCCGACGCCGGAGCCATCATCGTTGCTTCTGCTGGGAACCGGTCTGGTTGGTCTCGGCCCACTGGTTCGTCGTCGCTTCGCACGCCCTTGACGCGTGTCGCTCACCGCAGTATTTTTTTTGGTGCGCCTCGCCGGGACGGTTCACAGGCCGTCCCGCTTTTTTTCCTGCACGGTAAGCTAACCTTAATTTGTTGCGGCTGGCTTGCTCTCGGGCTTATTGATAGCCGCTTTCACTTCAGGCGACAGCGAGTTCATGCGCTTGATGTAGGCAGCGACCGTCCACAACTGTTGATCTTTCGCCCATGGTTTGTTCGCAAACATGCCAGCGCGCCGAATCCCATGCGCCGCCACCCAGAAGATTTGCGCCTCGGTCAGAGCGGTGCCGACCACGGGGAATTCTGGCGCGGGTGGGAACAAGCCTACGCCGTCATTGCCGAAAGGTTTGCCGGGGGTTCCGTGACACCCCGCGCAGTCGCCGCGATAAAATCTGCCGCCGGCGATCAGGTTCTCGTCGGTTGGCGGAAATGGATTGGGAATATCCGGCGCTTCGCGGCGAATGGACGCGTGGACTCCGGCGCGCATCAGTGAGCTTTCGAGACGGGAAGGAGGAATATCGCCACGCACTTCCGCGAAGCCGAGGCGAATGTATCCGCAAACGACGATGACCAGAACGACCAGTGTGGTGAGTACACCCAGGAAAAAATATTTCATTTTCATCTCCCTTTAGGATTCAGGGTGGGGACCGGAATATGCGTCTCTTGATTCACATTTTCTGTGGCGGGTTGTAAGAGCGCAAGGTGAGACGTCTCGTCGAACTTAGAAGCGGAAGACGATGGCTTCAGAGATTTGGAAGTTGTGTTCGTGGTACTGCGAGCCGAGCGTCGCGCCCGGGTACCTGACGATGGTGTCGCCGACGTCGATGCGGAGCGCAACATGTTTGGTCGGGCGATACTCGATCGCTTCGCCGTAATTGAAGGCAAAATCAGTAGCGCGCGTGAAGCCGAGCATGGAGACGGGCGTCGTCGAGGAAGCCTGATAATTCAAGACGGCGGAAAATCGCGGTACTGGAGTTGGCGCAAGCGATGGGACGGCATCGGCAGGTGCGCTGGGCGCGGGCGTCGCGCTGGCGGCAACGGGGCCGAGGACGCGGCCGAAATTCACAAATCCCGGACGAATCACGCTGTAAAGTCCCCAACGACGCGTCGTCGGGCCGAAGCGCAGGCCAAAGAGTCCTTCCGTGACATTGCCGCCCGTCAGATTCGTCGAGGCGTTGCCATTGTTGGCGAAGAAATCCATCTCGGTGTCAACGCCCACCCACGAAGAAAGATTGTATGTGAGGTTTCCGCCGAGGCCGGAATTGCTCGTTTCGCACGTCGAACCGCCCGTGCATTGCGAGGGCAGAGTGAGGAAGGCATAATGCCCGCCGAGTTCCCATTTTGAGTTGTCAGCGAAATTTTGCGCGCGCGCGGCGGAGGCGCAGGCGACAACAAGAACAAAAATCGCCGCCAGTGGCAATATGAATCGCGCGGCAAATGAAAGCGAGGCGCGCTTTACAGGGGCCGGGAGCAGAAGTCGCATGAGCAATCTCCGAAAACATGGTCCGGGCGCCGCAGGCGCGGCCATTATCGCGCCGCGAAGCGCCCTGCGCAAGCGCAATTCCGCGTTGCTGCTTCTTGCGCGCGGAATCTTGCGGGTTTATTCTTCTGCGCATGGCGCCCATTTTGCTTGCGCTTTTCTTAGTTATTCTTCAATCGCCGGCGAAGAGCAATTCGCCCGCCCCGGGGCAAACCAGCGTTCATCTTCTCACCCCCACGGAAATCACGGCGCTTCAATCTGCTGCCACAACAGGCGATGCCGCAGCTCAATACAGACTGGCACTCGCCTACGAAAAGGGCGACGGCGTGCCCAAAAATTTGAGCTTGGCGTTCCAATGGTGCGAAAAGGCAGCCGACCAAGGCAACTCTGACGCGGAAACCAATCTGGGCGTGATGTATAGGCTTGGCGAGGGCGTAGACGAGAACAGGGATCTCGCGGTGCAGTGGTACGAAAAAGCGTCTCGCCAGGGAAACGCCAGCGCTATGTTCGATCTCGGCGCGGCCTACTACAACGGCGACGGCGTGCCCATTGACGATAGTCTTTCTTACGCCTGGTTCATCCTCGCAAAAGAAGGCGGCAATCCGCAGGCTGTCCAAGCAGTAGCCAGAGCCGAATCGGATCTGACAGCCGGGCAGATCACCGTGGGATACAGGAACATTGCGGAACTTTGCAATGACGGCAAGTACCTGCCCAAGAATGAAACGGAGGCTGCGTCCTGGTGGTTGAAGTCAGCCACGCGCGGGGATTACCAGTCCCAGATCAAGTTGGCGATGGTGCTCCTGAACGGGCAGGGCGTTCCGCAGGACTTTTCCAAAGCGCGCTACTGGTGCGGTCAAGCTGCAAAGAGCGACGATCGACTCACGAAGGCGTCCGGCGAATACTGCATGGGCCACATCTATCAGCATGGTCTCGGCACTCCGGTAAGTGCGAAGGCTGCTAGGAAATGGTATCAACCTGCGGCCGAGGCAGGCTTGGTAGTTGCGATGCAAACGTTAGCGCAGATGGATGAAACTGGCGAAGGCGGTAAGGTCGACCTCGTTGCAGCAGCGGTTTTCTACACGGAGCTCGCGATGGGGAAGACTGCGGACAAGCGGGCGCTACAGCAACTCATCAGGCTCAAGAGTAAGATGAGCGCGAAACAATGGAATGAATTGCAGAAGCGGCTGTCCAACTACCACATTAATCCTGCGAAGTTCTACGCCCTAACCTCGCAGGCCACAACCCCCTAAAATCCCTGACCCGCGCAAGCGCACTTCCGTCATCCACCCCAGCCCGGCGAAATTTAGTTTGATTTGTTCTTCAAGCGCGGCGGAGGACTAAGATTGTTCGGTCATCTCGTTGCGGGGCACCGTTGGAGAATTTGTTGATTTCCTCGAGGCAAGCCGCGGTGAGGGATTCCGGCTCGAGCGAGTGCCGTCCCTTCAGAAAGTGGGCCAAGTGGCGGAAGCCGTATTCGTTGTTGGCGCCGTCGAGCGATTCCGTCAGGCCGTCGGTGTAAAAAACGAGACTGTCACCGGTACCGAGGCGAATGCTTTCGACCGGATAATCTCCGGCGCAGAACATTCCCAGCGGCATGCCAGTGGACCCGAGCGAGCGCACGGCGCCATTCTGCAAAAGAAAAACAGGCAGATGGCCGGCGCTGCAAAGTTCGACCGCGCCTGAAGTGGAAGCGCGCCCGCAGACGAGCGTCGCGAATTGTCCCGCCGTGGTGCTTTCGCAAAAGAGACGATTAACGCGGCCAACAAGCTGGTCAAGAGGCAGGTTGCTGCCCACCAGGCTGCGAAACATGCCGTGAAGCTGAGTCATCATCAGCGAAGCGGCAACGCCTTTGCCGGAAACATCGCCGAGTGCAAGGAAGACATCGCGCGAGGCTTCGCCGGTTCCGTCGGCCGGAATCACATCGCAATAATCGCCGCTGACCGGGCCAGCCGGTTCGTAGCAATAGTGGATTTGCCAGCCGTCCGCGCTGAAATTATGCGGCGGCAGGAGCGCGCGCTGCACGCCGGAAGCGAGTTCGAGATCCTGTTCGAGAGCGCGGCGCTGCGGTTCGCTGAGATGGTCGATGCAGAAACGCACGAGCGGATCGGCGAGCAAGCGTTCCTGCTCCACTGGCTCGTGGCACTCCTCG
>DATGJE010000157.1:0-6589 GCA_035295305.1 Candidatus Acidiferrales bacterium
ACGCGAGGCAGGCGATTATCAGCGGTTGGAGTCCAATTGATTCCGGAAACAGCGGCGGTCTGCAATTCTTGATTGTCCATCGTCATCGAGCCCAACGTCGCTGGCGGTCGCGCTGGGGAGGAGGTGCCCACCTGCGACCACCGCGGCGCCAATGTGCCGATGGAAAAACCGATGAGAAGCAACATCGCTACGCTTGCCGCGGGATGCAACGCGAGCCAGTGCGCGGGAAAAATGGATTCGGCCCAGCGCGCAAAAATGCTGCGATGATCCATCTCATCGAGGGCATCCTCGAACCGGTTGCGACAGCTCGAAAGCAATGCAGGAGAAGGATCGGAGCGCTGCTGCGAAGCCAAAATTTCCAGCATGCGCCTCTCTGCAGTCAGGGCCGCGACGCATCGCGAACAATGGTCCAGATGCTCTTCGAGCGAATCGCGCTCCGCGCCTTCGAGCTCGTCGAGCGCAAAAAGCATGATCTGCGATTCAAACTCCGGACACGCTTGCTCGCCGGAGTGTGCATTGAATTCTTGCTGCATGGAGTTCTCCTCGCTTACCTCATGCCGTCCAGGCTGGCGCGCAATTTGCGCGTCGCGCGGAACAGCGAGTTCTTCACGGTCTCTTCAGAAGTGCCGAGCATGTCGCCGATCACTCTCAATTTCAGTCCCTCGTAATGCTTGAGCTCGAAAACCATTCGTTCTCGTGGTGACAGTCCGCCGAGCGCCGCGGTGATGTGGCGGCCCAATTCCTGTCCCAGGAAGTGGCGTTCCGGATTTGCGGCCGATCGATGTTCCGTTTGCTGATCGAAAAAATCAGGGGCCGCGCCATCGGTATCCGCCGATTCAGGAGCTTGTTCCTCGCGCCTGGTGTTCTTGCGACGCAGATGATCCAGGCACACGTTGGTCGCAATGCGGTAAATCCACGTATAAAAACTGCACTCGAACCGGAATCGCGAGAGGTTCCGGTAAGCACGCAGAAAAACTTCCTGGTAGACATCCCGGGCATCTTCGCTGCCCCGCAGAAGGCTGAGAGCCAGTCGCAACACATCGCGGTCGTAGCGGCGAACCAATTCCTCAAAAGCCGGCCGATTGCCCGCTTGTGCTTGCCGAACCAGGACCTGTTCATCCGCTTTCTGCACCGCGCGGTACCCCGCACCCCCTTCGAGCGCCGCACTTATTCCCGTCGAGTTCATAGCCGGATGCGACTTGCCTGTCGTGGGGCCTGGTCGTCATACTTGTTTCTTGGCGAGTCCGTTGGCTTGACCACGTCTCTGTCCTTACATCCGGTTAGACGGCGGCTATCCTCCTAGGTGAGCACAGATATGGCTTAAGATATTAGCGCGAAACGCGCTCGCCCAGACGGATCAGGCCGTAAACGGCCACACAGATGACGAAATCTAGAGCCATACCCAAGTCAACTTTGTAGGTCTGATGGCGCAGGTCAACCGGGAGATGTGCGGAGAGCGAAAGAAAATAAATGGCGTTGCCGATCAGGATTGCGGCCAAGTACTCAAACCACCGGCGCGGCTCTGTTCCCAGGAATTTTGCCATTTTCGTTACGCGTGAAGCATCGCCTTCATGCTTCGCGATTAATAAATATAGGACGGGCGCATGCTCTTAGTAAAATATTATGCGGCACGGCAACACTGGGTTGCCTGTCACTAAATTGATCTGTGTAACTGCGAGACGCGCGAGCACCGGTGAGATAAGAAACTTATCCTCAGCACCCCGATGACTTTGGACCTCAATACGGGCGTGACGTACCTGAAGGGCTTAGGCCCGCAGCGTGCCGCCTTGCTCGCCGGGCGCGGCATCACCACCGTAGGCGATCTGCTCTCCTACTTGCCGTTCCGCTACGAGGACCGCATCCACTTCACACCCATCGCGGAGCTCGTGCCCGGGCAAGTGGCGACCGTGCGGGCGGAAGTCGTCAGCGGCAGCCTGATGCGCTTCGCACGACGGCGCGGCGCGATGTTTCACCTGCTCGTGCAGGATGGGAGCGGAAAACTTGCCGCGCGCTTTTTTCACGGGGGCTACTTGGATGGAAAACTGAAACCGGGTCAGCCTCTCGTGATGCACGGAAAACCGAGTCTCGATCCGAACCGGCCGCTGCGCACGGAAATGATCAATCCAGAATTCGAGTTGCTGCGCCAGAGCAACAATCCCGCGGATTCAACAGAAGTTGGCAGGATTGTCCCGATATACGAGGCCATCGGCGACATCAGTTCACGGATGCTGCGTCGGATTATCTATGCCGCGCTGCAGGAGTTCAAAGGCGACGTTCCCGATCCGTTGCCCCCGGATGTGTTGCGTCGTTATTCGCTTCCTTCGCGGCGCGATGCGCTGATTGCAATCCATTTTCCTCCCCATGATGCGAATGTTGAAACATTGAACGAGTTCCGCAGCCCCGCTCAGGCCCGAATGATCTTCGAGGAATTCTTTCTTTACCAGCTCGGCCTCGCTGTCCGGCGGCAGCACGAGCAGCAACGAGCCGGCATCGCCATGCGCGTCAGAGAGGAGCCGATTCGCGAGGCTCTCAAGCGCATTCTTCCCTTCAAGCCGACGGGGGCGCAGAAGCGCGTGCTTGCCGAGATTGTCGGGGATCTCGAAAAACCGACGCCGATGAACCGCCTGCTCGAGGGCGACGTAGGCAGCGGCAAGACAATCGTGGCGCTTGAGGCTGCAACAATCGTCATCGAAAATGGCTATCAAGTCGCGCTGATGGCGCCCACGGAAATTCTCGCCGTGCAGCATTACCTTTCGGCGCGACGCGTTTTTGCGGCAGCGGGCTACTCCGTTGAACTGCTTGTCAGCGGAATGAAATTCAGCGACAAAGCGCAGACGCTCGAGCGCATCGCTTCCGGCCAGGGTCAATTCATCGTGGGTACGCATGCGCTGATCGAAGATCGAGTGGCGTTTGCGAAGCTTGGTATGGTCATCATTGATGAACAGCACCGCTTCGGTGTGCTCCAGCGCAAGCGTCTCTCCGAAAAAGGAGCCGCACCGCACGCGTTGGTGATGACGGCGACACCGATTCCGCGCACCTTGGCCCTTACTCTTTATGGCGATCTCGAACTTTCGGTCATCGATGAAATGCCGCCTGGGCGCACTCCGGTCGAAACGCGTTGGAGCGCCGACACGCAACTTCCGGGAGTCTGGGAATTCGTTCGGCGCGAAGTTGCCACGGGCAGGCAGGCTTACATCATTTATCCAGTGATAGAAGAATCGAAACAGGAGCTGAAAGCGGCGACGGCCGAATACGAGCGGCTTTCGAAATCAGTTTTCCCGCAATTGAAAGTTGGCTTGTTGCACGGCCGTATGCGTAGCGAGGAAAAAGATGACGTGATGGAACGCTTTCGACGTAATGAATTGCAAATTCTGGTCGCGACTACCGTCGTGGAGGTTGGCGTCGATGTGCGCAATGCAACCGTGATGGTGATTGAACACGCGGATCGCTTTGGCCTCGCGCAGCTTCATCAGCTGCGCGGTCGCATCGGGCGCGGGTCAGCGAAGTCCTATTGCATCCTTGTTGCTCCCAAAAATATCACTGGCGACGGACGCGATCGCCTCGAAACGCTGGTCGCGACCACCGATGGTTTTCGGATTGCCGAGCAAGATTTGAAACAGAGGGGACCGGGGGAATTCTTTGGAACTAAGCAGCACGGAGACGTCGCCTTTCACATTGCCCATCCGCTTCGCGATCACAAACTTCTTGAGCTGGCGCGTGGCGAAGCGTTCGCTCTCATCGAAGACCGCTCTCGCGAGCCGGAGATGGCGAAACTGTTCACGTACCTCGGACCCGCGTGGCAGAAACGCTTCCGGCTTGCATCTGTAGGATGAATCGTGCGTGTGATCGCTGGAAAATTCGGCAGCCGCCGCTTGCGCACTTTGCGCGGGATGGAGTTGCGGCCGACAAGCGACCGCCTGCGCGAAACGCTCTTCGATATTCTGGGCCGGACGGTGGAGGATTCCTTGTTCGTCGATGTTTTTGCCGGCAGCGGTGCAATTGGAATCGAAGCAATGAGCCGAGGAGCGCGCCAGGTTGTTTTTATCGAGCGGCACGGACCAGCCGCCAAATTAATTCGCGACAATTTGAATTCGCTGGGTATCAAGACGGGCGGGGAAATCCTCGCGATCGATGCAATTCAAGGGCTGGAACGATTAGCTTCACGGCACGCTCTTGCCGATTTCATTTTTCTCGACCCACCGTATGCGCTCACCACAGATTATCTTCGCGTGCTGGATTTTCTGGACGGCTCGCACATGCTCGCGCCGCGCGGAATTGTAATCGTCGAACATCGCAAGAAAATGGAGTTACCAATGCGCTTGGACCGGCTCGAGTGTTCGCGCACAGTTGAGCAGGGAGATTCGGCTTTGAGCTTTTACCGTTTGGCCATGGCCGCGTAGGAACGGTTGCCGGCTAAAACAACTCAGCGTGATAGCATGGAAACCAACTTGGCGATGTCGCGCTCGGTGTTGTAGAGGTGCGGCGAAACGCGAATGGCATTTTCTCGCAAACTGACGAATACCTGCTCGCCGCGCAACTTTTCAAAGAGTTCCTGCGTCTGTTCCGGCTTTCGCGCTCTAAGACACACGTAGGGCCCTCTCTTCTCGGCGGTGTTGGGGCTAGCCAGCACGCAGGTATCTCGCGGCAAACGCTCAATCAGATGCGTCATCAGATTTTGGTTGTGCTCCGCGATTGCCTTCACGCCGACACGCCCGATAAATTCGAGAGAGGCCTGCATCGCGGACAAATTCGAGAAATTGGCGGTCTCGGGCGCGTCCCACCGCCGCACTCCCGCCGCGGGTTTCAGTTTGTCCAAAGGCAACGAGTGAAAATTTCGCGCGCCTTCCAGGGCCATCCAGTAAAACGGCGATGGTCGCAATTTCTCCATCGCTTCGCGACGCGCCCAAAAAAAACCTGTCCCGTATGGGCTGAGCAGCCACTTGTACCCAGAACTAACGGCGAAATCCGCGCCCGTTTCGCGCAAATCGATCGGGATGGCGCACGCACACTGGCTCAGGTCGAGCAGCAATGTCACCTCAGCTTTCCGGCATGCAGCCGCCAAACGCGATGCATCCAAACGCGAACCGTCATCGAAGCGCACCAGGCTGGCGGAGATCATGCGCGTCCGAGCCATGATCTGCGCGATGTAATCATCCGCCGAAATAAAACGATTGCGAGGCACCACCACTTTCACGCGAACCCCCCGCGCTTCGAGCGGCATGAACGTCGAAAAGTGCGCCGGAAATTCCCCTCGACCCAGTAAAACCTCGTCATCCGGTTTCCAATCAAAATTCGCGGCTACCACAGCCATACCACTGCTCGCGCCGGAAGTAATGGCGAATTCTTCGGGCTCGCCGCCCATCAGTCCCGAAAGCAGTAAGCGGACGCGATCGGGCAAATCGAAATACACACTCTCTGCCATGCGATGTGGCAATTTTTTCCATTCGAGCGCCGCCTGCGCGGCTCGAGCCGACGCCAGCGGCAACGGGCCTTGCCCCGCAGCATTCAAATAAGTGACGTCTTCGAATTCCGCGAATTCAGAGCGATAATCCACTTTGCCCCCGAAATGTTTTAGAAATGGCCGCGCAACTCGCGAAAGCTCGTAACAAGAATCAACTTCCCTGTGCCACTTTCGAGCTCTGAGTGCTCCAGGATCCACGTGGCGTGATGCGGAATGAAGACCGCATTCAAACCGGCGCGCAGGGCCGGATTAATATCGCTGCGCGGGCTATTCCCCACCATCCAGCCGTGAGACTTCACGATTTTGAACTGGTGAATCACGCGCTCATAGGTCGAGTGATCTTTCTCGGTCACGATTTCCACCGACTCGAAATATCGTGCCAAGCCAGAACGTTCTACCTTGGCCGCCTGCTCGGCAGGTTCACCCTTCGTGAGCAAAATCAAGCGATGCCGTCCGCTCAAGTAGGCGAGGGTCTCCGGCACACCTTCGAGAATCTGTGGCGGCGTGCGCTCAAGCTCCGTCGCCATCCTTTCAATTTCCTGCACCACCTCCTTGCGCGCCATTCCACCTGCCATTTTCAAGTACGTATCCTCGAGCGACCGTCGAAAACAGCGAACGCCGTAGCCGTGCTGCAAAACATTGCGGCGTTCCGTTTCGTTTAGGATGTGTCGGGAATATTCCGGCGTGTATCCCAAATGGATAAGGCATGACAAAAAACGATTGATCGTCTGCTCGAAGAAGATGTTGTTCTCCCAGAGTGTGTCGTCCGCATCAATCAGAATTGTCTGTCGAGCCATTTCTCGTTTCCTTCAGCCTTTGGTCCCATTCTTGTCCGACGATGTTCGCGCTGACGTCGGGCGCACTGCGGCTTCTGACCGTGAAAACGCAGTCTCACAAACGTCAGGATGCTTTGCGCACGCCAGCGGCAAGCCGCTCCAGGATTCCTCGCGCGAGTTTTTGAAGTTCCCCGAATTGCGCCAAGTATTCCTGAAATTCACGATTAAGGTCGAGCGCGCCGGGCACATCGAGCTTGGTTCGCAAAATCATGTCCCGCAAATGAACGGGATGCGGTAAAACGGCCTCATCGCGCAATTCTTCCAGCGCCACTTCGGGATCATAGTGATACAT
>DATGJE010000158.1:0-3263 GCA_035295305.1 Candidatus Acidiferrales bacterium
ACGGTACTGCCGCCTTCCCGCCTGCGCCTGAGAAAGCGCGACGACGAGGCTTGCGTTTTTCGGATCGGCGGCGAGCTTCTTGCGCGCCGCGATTATGGCGGCGTCATCCGGCTGCGCGTAGAGCTTGCGTCCCAGCAGCGAAGTGACTTCGAAAGCGCCGCGGGGCTCGCTGGCGGCGGGCGTTTGCGCGTCCAGCTGCGGCGCGAGGCCGAGCAAAAACAGCAAAAGGAAAGACGTCAGCAACGCGCCGATGCGAATGGCTGGAGTCCGAAGTATTCTGCTCATTGTGGGCATGGACCTCACTTTCAGGGAATGAATGCCAGGTTCGCTGGCTCCGAGTCAACCGCAAACGAAGCCGCCATATAGCCGCCATAGAATAGTACACGCGCACAATTTCGCCAGCTCCGCCGCGCGAACGGATTATACAGGCAGACGGCAAAAATCCCTCATGTCTGTCTCGCGCATCCTCGGTGTTAACTCTTTGAACAACTTGACTGACAGGTGTGTTCAGTATAACGCCCTTTGCCCGGACCCCCGAAATCATCGCCATATCGTCCTAACTTCTCGCAGATGTGTGCGTTGCCATCTTGCTTGCGTCGTTTGCGACCGATGTTTACGTGCGCGGATCAGCTGTTGCGCGCGCCGTCAGTTAGCGGCGCAAAGCAATCAGCGCGCGCAGCCGCGACCGTCACGATACGATAAACGCGCAACAGCGGCGTTTCTGGTAAGATTCCGGCGCTGCATTCAGGAAAATGCGATGACGCCAACGGCGGAGCAATTCGATTTGGTCGTGATTGGTTCCGGACCCGCCGGAGAAAAAGGCGCGGCGCAGGCCGCGTATTTCGGGAAGCGCGTCGCGTTGATTGAGCGCGAGGAAGTGGTTGGCGGCGCGTGCATCAACACCGGAACCGTGCCCAGCAAAACGCTGCGTGAATCCGCGCTGTATTTTTCCGGTCTGCGGCAACGCGGAATCTATGGCATCGACTACTCGCTACGCGCAGGGCTGACGGTTAAAGACTTCATGCACCACAAAGACCAAGTGGTGGCCGAAGAGCGGAAGAGAATCGAACGCAACCTTGAGGCACACGGAATCGAATTCGTACGCGGCACCGCGACGTTTGCCGATGCGCACACAGTTACAGTCACCGCAAAAGGCGCGGCACGCATGCTCTCTGCGTCCGCGATTTTGATTGCCACAGGATCGCGCCCGCATCGGACGGCGGAAATTCCTTACGACGACAAGTTCATATTCGATTCCGACTCGATCCTGACGATGGATCGCATCCCGGAGAGCATGATTGTCGTCGGAGGAGGCGTGATCGGCTGCGAATACGCTTCGATTTTCGCCGCGCTGGGTGTGAAGGTCGCTCTGGTCGACGGTCGAGACCGCCTGCTTCCCTTCCTCGACAAGGAAATCGCTGAACGGCTGCGAACAAAACTGATTAGCTTAAACGTTCAATTCTATTTTGGCGAGCGGATGGCGAAGTTGGAGCGCGCGGACAGCGGAATTCATATGACGCTCAGTTCGGGGAAATCTCTGGATGCCGAAACGGCCCTCTTCGCGGCCGGACGGCGCGGAAATATCGACGGGCTGAATCTGGAGAAGGCGGGCGTCGAAGTCAATCAGCGCGGATTGATCGTGGTGAACGAAAATTATGAAACGAGTGCGGCGCACGTCTACGCCGCGGGCGATGTGATTGGCTTTCCGGCGCTGGCGTCGACATCGATGGAGCAAGGACGGCTGGCGGTTTGCCATGCATTCAACTTTCAGTACAAGCAGAAACTGGCGTCGATGATGCCCATGGGGATTTATACGATTCCGGAAATCTCCGCCCTCGGTGAGACGGAGGAATCGTGCGAGGAGAAAAAGATTTCGTACGCCGTGGGGCGGGCCAGCTACGCGAACAACGCGCGCGGAATGATTACCGGCGATATGGTCGGGTTGCTGAAGTTGATTTTTCGCCGCGACGACAAGCGCATCCTGGGCGTGCACATGATCGGCGAAAACGCGACGGAACTGATACACATCGGCTCCGTTGTCATGGAGATGGGCGGCAAGCTCGACACGTTTATCGAATTGGTGTTCAATTACCCGACACTTTCGGAAACGTACAAATACGCCGCGTACGACGGGCTCGGAAATCTGGCGGGACATAAATTGCGCGAGGGATGACAACGGAATTGTTGTTCGGGATTTGCGTTGGGAGACGTGGAAAGCACTTTCAATTGCGGGGGGGATGCGATGAAGAAGCTGATGAAGAAATTATTGCTGTGCGCGGGCCTGCTCGCTGTGGGAGTTCTTGTCGGAACGCCCTACGCGTCGGCGCAGGAAAAGCCCGCACAGATTTTGTACACGTATGTGGCTGAATGGAGTGTGCCGCGGTCACTGTGGGCCGGCATGGACAAATTTTCCCAGAACATGGTGCCGACGCTCGATAAGCTGGTCGAAGACGGCACGTTGACAGGCTATGGCTCTGCAAATCCCGTGGTGCACACGGAAGACGGGCCGACGCACGAAGACTGGATGCAGTCGACTAGCATTGCTGGAATTTTGCGCGCGCTTGACGCCGTGCGAGAGGCGGACACCACCAGCCCCGTGCTGTCTAATGCACGGCATTTCGACATTTTTCTGCGTTCGACAATTCATGCCAACAAACCGGGAACGTACGAACATGCATATCTCTGGGTTGGATCGTTCGCCATCAAACCTGGCCACGTGGAGGACTGGAGCCAAAATTTCAAGACGTACATGGCCCCTGAACTGGACAAACTGACCGAGGACGGGACGCTTGCCGCCTACCAGCTCGACACGGAACTTGTGCACCAGGGCGATCCGAACACGCTGGATTACGCGTTTGTTGCTACGCACCCGGACGGAATCGACAAGGTGCAGGCGATGATTCGCCGAGTCGAAGGAAAGAATCCGGCGATCGGCGGCTCGTTCGACTCGTGGGAGCAAGACAAGGGCCATTCCGATTCAATTGCCTTGGTCACCATGATGAAAACGAAGTAGCGCAGTGCTGACGCGGAGCAGGTATTGCGCTTGCCCTAGTTGGTCGGGTTGCGCGGAAATTTCAGATAAGGCAAGCGAACGCCGTTAATGACAATTTGGTCGGCGCGCATCGAGGCCGGAGGTTCGAAGCCCGCGTCGCCGCCGCTGGTTACGAAATCGTCCTGATCCACGCCGTCGCCGCTCACGCCGAGTCCGCCGACAAGCTGCCCGCTCACGTAAATTCCTTCGCTGCCTGGAAAAAAAACAATGC